>JBILVW010000254.1:0-4753 GCA_044370205.1 Pirellulales bacterium
CGGCGCTGCTCGTGGGCGTGGTGCTGGCCAGTCCGTGGATCTTCTTTCAGCTCTGGACGTTCGTGGCCGCAGGGCTCTACCCGCACGAGAAACGCTGGGTCTGGATGTTCCTGCCCGTGAGCATCGGACTCTTCCTGGCGGGCGTTCTGCTCGCCTTCTTCTTCGTGTTCGACTTCGTGCTCGACTACCTGTTGCAGTTCAACGCCTGGCTCGGCCTCGACCCCGACCCCCGCATCAGCGAATGGCTCGGGTTCGTGCTCGTGCTCCCGATCGGCTTCGGCCTCGGCTTCCAGCTGCCGCTCGTGATGCTCTTCCTCGAGCGGATCGGCGTGTTCGACGTGGCCACCTATGCGTCGCAGTGGCGGATCGCCGTGCTCGTGATCGTGATCGTGTCGGCCGTGCTCACGCCGGCCGATCCCTACAGCATGCTGTTCCTGGCAGTGCCGCTCTGCCTGCTCTACTTTGGCGGCCTCGGGCTCTGCCGCTGGTTCGGGGGCGCGGCCGACGAGGGCCGTCGGCCCCGGCTCGCTCAGGCCACGAAGGCGAGCCAGTAGAAGATCGTGCCGGTGACGGCCGTGGCCACGAGGTCGAGGGCCGCGAGCCGGGCCATGCGACGATGCCTGGGCCCATGAGTGCCCGGGACGGGCGGCGTCGGAAACCGCGTCACCGCCTCCCAGACCACCCAGGCCAAGAGCACCGTCGTGGAGATCGCGAACACGAGGTGGATGGCGAGCGCCATGAGCACCCCGCGGGGCCACCAGGCATTCGGCTCGCCACCCCACGCCGGCCCGCCGGCCGCCCGCAGCTTCCAGTCGCTCACCAGCCGCACGTCGATCTCGAAGACGACGATCGCGGCCAGGAGCGCCGCCACGATGAACAGCTGCAGCCGCTTGTGAAGAGCGTAGTGGCCGCGACGCACCAGGGCGATGCTCCAGGCCATCACCGGTAGCAGGGCGATGAGCCCCACGAGCACCACGTCCATGCCGATCGAGGCCCGCGTGCCCAGAAACCCGTCGATTCCCCGGGCCTCGACACCGACCTGCGTCACTTCCTCGTTCAAAGCTCGTTCCTTGCCTGGGCTGCCAAAGCTCGGAAGTGTAACGCCACCCGCGGCGATACACTCTGTCAGCACTCCGGCCGAGTGGCGAAACTGGCAGACGCACGGGACTTAAAATCCTGTGGAGAGCGATCTCCGTGCGGGTTCGAGCCCCGCCTCGGCCACTGCGGCCGCGATTGCCGGGCTTGATTTGTGCGGCGGGCGGCAGCTATTTCCCCCGTATGCCGCCGCTCGCGACTCCGACTTCCCCGCCCCCACTGCCCTCCCGCCCGCTGCCGGTCTGGCTGCCGTGGCTGGCGGCGCCGGCGTTTGCGCTCTTGCCGATCGGGGGTTGCGGGCTGGCGACGAGATTGCACCGCCCTGCTGCCGCCCAGGCGAGCACGGCCGAGGCCCGGCCCGTGGGCCACGCCGTGCCGCTGGTGCCGGTCGTGCGGATCATGCCACCGGAGGCCGGCCACCGGCAGGTGGCATGGGACCGAACCGCGGACTAGCTTTGCCGCAGGGAGCCGGTCGGCCCCCGCGGAGAACCTGCATGTCGCTTCGGTTGCGGATCATCGCCCTGGCCGTGGGTGTGGTAGTCGTCGCCGTCGGCGCGGCGCTGGCGGCGCATGTCTTCACGCGGCATCCCGATCTACGCGTGCTCTCGATCGGGGAGTGGCAGCGGCTCGTGGGCACCGCCCTCGCCGCCGCCGCCGCCGTCGGAATCCCGGCGGCGCTCGCAGCCGACTGGCTCGGCCGCTCGGTCATGGCCGATGTCGATGGAGCGATCGAGGCTGCCGAACTGGTCGCGGCCGGTGAACGGATCGCGTCCGCGACCCGCATGGGAGATCTGGCCTCACAGCTCGGCCAAGTCGAAGCCGCCGCGCAGCAAGCCGTGCAGCAGCAGCACCGCGCGGCCCGCGACCTCGGCGGCTCGGCCGAAAAGGTGGCGGGGAAAGTCGCCGAGCTCGCAGCGTCGAGCGACCGACTCGTGACGACGACCCATGCCGTCCAGGGAATCGCCCGGGAGGCGGCCGTGCTCGCCGATGGCGGCCGGGGCGGCCTCGACCGGATGGCCCGCTCGATGGAGCATCTCGACGAGGCGATGAACGCCTTCACCCGCAAGCTGGCGACGATCAGCCAGCGGGCCGCCGGCATCACCGCCGTGGTGACCACGATCGCCAAGGTCGCCGAACAGACGAATCTGCTGTCGGTCAACGCCACCATCGAGGCGGAGAAGGCGGGTGAGTCGGGCCGGGGCTTCCGGATCGTGGCCCAGGAGATTCGCAGGCTCGCCGACCAGACCGCGATGGCGACCAAGGACATCGAGCGGATGGTCCGCGACATGCAAGGAGCCGTGTCAGGCGGCACGATGGAAATGGATCGCTTCCGCAACGAGGTGAGCGGCCGAATCAGCGAGGTGGCGTCGGTCAGCGAGCAGCTCGGCCGGATCATCGAGCCGGTGCACGCCGTGACCCGGTCGCTCGACGAGGTCCACGATGGCATCGCGGCCCAATCAGCCACATCCCGCCGGATTCACGAGGCCGTCGATGGGCTGCGGATGGAGGCTGCCCAGTCGGCCGCTGGGGTGACCGCCGGAGCCGCCGCGTGCGACGACTTGCGGCGGCTCATTGCCGAATTCAACGCAGAGCCGACTCGCCTGGGGCCCCAGACCGGGTGATCCGCGACCGCCCGGCGAGGAACCGCCGCAGGCCCGACACGACGCGGTGGGGCGGCTGGGTACCCGACTCGGTGTAGAGGGGCGTGTGGCCGTCGTCGGTCACGATGATCTCGACGCTCTCCGGCGGCAGTTCCGCGCCGCCCAGCAGCTCGTCGAGCTGCTCCGCCGCTTCCGGTTCGTCGGCCGCCGGAACGGTCGCCACCACGAAGTTTTCCCGGGCCAGCGACTCGAACTCGGGGTCCTTGATCAGGCTGGCTACAGCCGTTTTGGCGGCCGCATCGCTCGACCGCGACACCATCACGAGGATCGGCCGCTTGGCGTCCTTGGCCTCGGCCACGGCATCGTCGAGCGACGACAGAACGGGTTCCTCCCGCTCGGCCTCCGCCTGCTGGACCTGGTCCTGGGGTTGGGGCTGGGGCACATGGCCGTCGATGGCGGCCACCCAGGTGGCTGCGGTCTGGCCCTTGTAGCCGTTTTGGGCCGTGATTTTGCTGCCATCCGGGGCGATCAAGAGCACGCTGGGGAACGTCCGGACCCCGTACTTGATGCAGACCTGTGAACGCTCCTGCCGCTCCTGCTGGGAGATGCCCTGCTGGGGGAGGTCGATCATGAGCAGCACGACCCGGTCCCGGGCCCAGTCGCGGAACGTGGCCGTATGGAACACGTTCTCCTCGAGGTGCCGGCAGTGGACGCACCAGTCGCTGCCGGTGAACACGGTCAGGACCGGCCGGCCGGAATCGGTCGCCGCGGCCAGGGCCGACTCGTAGCTCGTGTGCCAGGGTTCCGCGGCAAAAGCCGGAATTCCGCTGGCGAGAAGGGCCACCATGGCCCAGAGGCCATTGCGGACCGAAATGCCCGTGTGACTGGTCGTGAAACTCATCGTCCGTGACAAACTCATGCTCGGCCTCCCTGGACCCGTAAGTTCTCTCATCGGGTGGGACCAACCCAGTCCGCGAGAGGTCGTGGGCCGAAAACGGCTCAAGCAGGCTATCGGGATCATGCCGGGCTGTAAAACCTCGCCGCCTACGCAATCTTTGCAGATTGCGCAAACCGCCCTGGATAGTGCCCGCGGCTGCACTTACGTCGCCCCACCCCCTCGTTGATTCGCCAAAAATCTGGCCTGAAAAGCCGCGAGGCCCACCCGAGTGAACTCGGGCGGGCCTCGCTTGTGATCTCCACGCTCCGCGGCCCGGAAGGCCGTCGGAGAGCGGCTAAAACTGCCAGATGATGTCGCAGCCGCCGTAGAACTGTGAGTCCTTGTCCCCACGGCCGAACGGGCTGTTGGTCACGCCGTTGGCGGCCGAGAACCAGTCATACCGCAACTCAGGACGAACGATGATGTTCGCGTTGGGCTTGTAATTCAGACCCCACGTCAGCGCCCAGAAGTTGCCGGCATAGCCGCCATACTGCGGCTGCTGACCAAAGAGCCAGTTCCGCAGCGGGTTGATGACGCGATACCCGTTGTTGTCGCGGAACCACTCGAACCGCATGCCGCCCGTCCACTTGTCGTTGAACGAGTAGAACATGTACTGGTTCACACCATACCACTGGGCGGTCTGCAGGTTGTCGATCGGCCCGAGGGCGTTGAACTGCCAGCCGTTGTCGTGCTGAATGACGTACGTCAGCTTGTCGGACAGTTCGTTCACGTAGACCAGGCTGTAGACCGAACGGTTGCCTGCGATCGCGTTTCCGAACTGGCCGAGCTCGTTGCCGGTCGATGTCGTCATCGTCAGCGTCTGAGTCTCGTCCGAGTTCTTGAACGTCACGCCACCGAGGTAGGCCGCGTTGCTGTTGTACCCGGAGTAGCTGGTGTTCTGGACCGGGCCGAAGGTCGTCATGCCGTCGTCCCAGTTATCCCAGCCATTCGTGATACCGTTGTAGAACACGACCTGGTCGTTCGGGGTCCACGTCGTGAGCACGCCGGTGTGCGTAAACGGCTCACCGTACTGCATCGTGTAGGCGTGGGTGTAGAAGAAGTTGCCGATGGCCGGCACCACTTCGTACCCGATGATCGTGTAGAAGTGCCCGAACTTCAC
>JBILVW010000040.1:0-12349 GCA_044370205.1 Pirellulales bacterium
CGCCTGGGGGCTTCCTTTTTTGGTTTGTGGAATACAAGCCCCCATGCGCAAGCAGGGGGATCGCGTGCTAGGCCGCGCGGACGGTGAGCCATGGGTGGGCAGCGCGGATCGCGTCGACCACCCGCTGCATCGCGGGCTCGGTGGCGGCGCGGAGCATCGAGCCGCGGTGCACGCGGTAGCCGGCCACGGCCTCGGGCACGGCGAGGCTCCAGAAGCCGTGCTCCACGAACCGGCACCAGAGTTCGTAGTCCTCCCAGCCGACGAAGTCGCCCTTCACGTAGCCCCCCGCGTGGGCCCAGGCTGCCTTGCGGATCAGGGCCATCGCGTCGATGTAGTTGCCCCGCCTGAGCCGCGTGGGATCCCACGGCGCGGCATGTTTCCGCTTCGTCGCTTCGCCGAAGTGCTGCAGCGTCGGATGGGCGGCGGAGGCTGTCGAACGCTCCAGCCGTTCGAGAAGGATCCGGAGGCAGTCGGGCTCCAGCGTGTTGTCGGCATCGAGCGGAAACACGAAGGGGGCTTCGGCGGCCGCGAAGCCCGCATTTCGCGTGAGGGCGAGCCCCTGGTTCGTGACCGTCCGCAGGAGCGTGGCCGACACGAACCGGTCGGCATGGGCAGTGAGCCAGCCGCGGGCCACGTCGAGCGAGTCGTCGGTAGAGCAGTCGTCGATGACGATCAATTCGAGAGCATCCAGCGTCTGGCTGGCGATGCTCTCGAGCGTCTCGCCGATCAGGCCGGCGTAGTTGTGCAGCGGAATCACGACCGCCACGCGGGCCAGCCGAGCGCCGCCCCAATGGCCCACCAGTTCCGTGTCGGGAATGACGGGCAGCGTCGCGGGTGAGTCGCCAGCATGGATCCGCAGCGCATCGGCGTCGCGAGGGGCGGCTGCGGTCATCCGATCGAGCAGCCGGTGAAATCGCTCCCGGCGGCCGTCGGGCCCGTGGCGATGGAGCACGTGGTGCCGGGCATTCGTCGCCAGCCGCCGCCTGAGCGGCCGATCATCGACGAGTCGGAGCAGCGCCGCCTGCCATTCGGCGGACGTCGTGGCGAGTAGGCCAGTCTCACCTGGGACGATCGCCGCCCGATAGGGCTCGGTGGGCGAGGCGATCGTGGGCACGTCGACGAGCGCCGCCTCGAAGTATTTGAGTTCGCTCTTGGCCTCGCAGAACGGATTGCCGACCTCCAGCGGCGCGAGGTTGACGTCGAACCTCGCGAGTTCGTCGGGCAGGCGTGCCAGCGGCACCAGCGGCCGCCATTCGATCCGATCGTCGAGGCCCGCGAACGCGGGAAATTCGTGCAGGTCGAGCAGCGGTGCGCCCCGCCGCGGTTCGCGGAAGAGCACGAGCCGGCAGTGGGGCCTGGCGCGGAGCACGGCGGCCACGGCATCGGCCGCGACGGAGAAATCCCGCTGATGGGTGCGGGAACCCGAGGCATATCCGATCCGCACGAGGCCGTCGCCACCGGCGGCACGGCGATGGAGCACCGCCTCGCGGCTCGCGCGGTAGGTGTCGTGGTCGAAGCCATTGACGGCCACCTCGGCCGGCTTGCCGCAGGCCCGCAGGGCGGCGGCCAGCGGTTCGGTCGGTGCGAGGCACTCGTCGGCGAGGTCGAGCGTGCGGCGGATCGCCGCGTAGTGGCGGGCGATGTCGGCCGGCTCGAGGCCCATCGAGCGGATGCCGTCGATCACGGCGGCGGTCGCGAGCGCGGGATCGACCATGAGGTCGTCCACGTCGAACACGATCCGGCTGCCGTGCCGCCGCCAGGCGGCCACCGCCTGTTCGAGGCGGCGACTCCAGCGGGCCCGCCAGATCACCACGACCGCCGGTGCGGGGGTCGCGTCCCCGGCGTGGGCCGCCGAGAGGTCATCGATGTCGATGACGTCGACCGCGCAGCCGAGTTCCGCCGCGGCCTGGGCAAAACGATTGACGCGGTAGGCGTGTCCGGGCGTGTCGCTCTCGCCGGAAACGAAGACGATCCGGTGGCCGTCGCCCGGTCTGCTCGACCCCTGCACACCAGCCGGTTCGTGTCGGGGCAGCCGCGGCAGATGCTTCAGGCCGAGCCTGGCGATGCAGCGGCGGCCCCAGGCCCGCAGGGCGCGGCGGAGCGGGTGGTCGCGGCGGGGAAAGAGACGCATGCTGCGAACACTACGCGACTGCAGCGACCGGGGACAATGCCACATTGACGGCATTGCGGCAGGCCGGGCGAACGGAGTCAGATGGACCGGTTACGGTCGCACGGCTGCGACGGTGCGGCAATCCAGTTTTAAGGGAGGCGAGCAGGTCGGCGTGAGGATGCCGAGCGTGGCGTGCGGCCTTACTCCTCCGGCGTGGCATCGCTCGCGAGGCCGCCGACGATGCTGGCAAGCCGGTAGCGAATTCCGGTATCTCGCGACCGCCGGCTCGTCTCGAGGGCGAAGGCCTGGAGACGTCGTGTGGGCTCGCCCTTCAGGAGTGCGGCGACGTCGTCCGTGCTGCCGAGCACCGGGCTGGCGATGAAGCCGGCCGCGAGCATCGGGGCGGGGGCATTGAAGACGACGCCCTCTGCGGGCCATCCCGCGCACCACACCCGGAGCCGGAGCGGCGGCGGCCGCAGCGCGAACGTCTCCGTTCGGGCGAGTACGCCGGGCCGCGTTTCGATTTCCAGCCAGAGGTCCTGCGACTGGTGTGCCGTGAGGTCGATACGTTCTCCGACCCGGGCCGTGCCGCTGGCGAGCTGCTCCAGTTCGATGGCCTCGCGGCGATGTCGCTGGAGCACCAGAAATTGTCTGTCCTTCCCGGCAAGCCGGTAGTCGTGGAGGATCGTCCGCAGGGCATGCGAATCCTCCAGCGCCGGAAACCGCCCGTCGATCGAACCCAGCTCGAACAGCACCCAGTCCGGTGCCCGCGGCGACCGATAGAACCGGTCGTTCAGCTCGGCGAGGCCGCGGGTGTAGACGGAATAGCTCTGGATCACCGGGCGGGGCGAGTAGTTCAGGCCGTTGGCGATCGCGTAGTCCTGGCTGTATCCGAACACGTCTACCGCCGCGTCACCGATCAGGCCGCGGGCCTTGGGGAGCGAGAGCGGCTCGCGAGCCTGGGCCCAGGTCTCCTCGAGCCAGCGCTGATGCCGTCCAGGCCGCGTCAGGACGCGAGCGTTGGTCGAGATCCGGCGGATTCCTGCAGCCACGCCGTCCTCGAGCGAACCGAGGTGCATCCACTGGCCGAGAGCGAGCGCGAGGATCGCGACGCCCCAGCCGCGGAAAGAGGCGAGGCGGTCGATGTCGGGCGGAGCGACGGAGATGAGCGGCAGGGCGAAGGCGACCGTGATGCACTGGCACAGCAGCGCCGTGATGTGCGTGTCGCCATCCGCCGCGCGGGTCATGCCGTGTTTCCAGCCGATGAACAGCATGCCGAGCAGCCAGAGCACGAGCAGCCAGCGCCGCGGTGCGACCTGGCGAACTCCGGGCAGAGCGGCGGCGCGGCCCCGGACCACGACCCCGGCAACGCATGCCCCGGTGGCGAGAGCCGCCAGTAGGAACGTGGCGGCCGAGCCGCGGGTGCCCATGGCCTTGGCATATCCGGAGGCGATCTCGAGCGAGCCGGTCATGAAGGCGGGGATGTTGCCCAGCGGCTGGCCGAGGCCCGCCCAGCCCGCGAGCAAGAGGCCGCCCGTCGCCATGGCCAGTGCAGCCGCGGGCAGTGGATGTCCGCGGAGTACGAGATCGGCCGCGACGGCGGCCACGGTCGCGGTGCCGGCCACGAGCCACGAGAATTTTGCGAGACCGATGAGGGCGACGAACATGATCAGCCCGAGACAGGCACCCGCCAGAGATGTCGCAGACCGTGGCGGGCCCGCGTCGGTCGTGAATGCGAGAATGCCCCAGCAGCACAGGGCGGCCTGAACGAAGCCGTCGAGACCACAGACCCTCATCAGCGGCAACGCTGCGACGAGCAGCAGCAGTCCCGTCGCCTGTCGCCATGGCAGCCGGCGGGCCACGAGCACGATCGGCAGCACGAACAGGAACGTGATCGCCGTTGCAACGCAGGCAGAGAACCGATGGGTTCCGCCCGAATAGGCTCCCGTGGCCGCGTGCCCGAGCGGCCCGTAGGTGAACACCACGTCGCTGCCGAACGCGAGCCCGTGGTCGTGGGCATATCGGAGCACGCTTCCCCACGACGAGTCGAGGCCGCCGCTGGGCATGTGCGAGGGCAGCCTCGCGACGGCCAGACTGATCGTGATCGTGAGGACCGCAGCGACGAGAGTGTCGAGCGGCAGCCGCCATCGCTGAGGGAGCCGCTCAATCAAGGGCAATGAGAAGCTCATGATTGAGTGCCGCCGCCCGCGGCGATGGATCCTGGCTTCCGGGCGAACAGGGCGTGGCCGGATGCCAGTTCGCTGTTCACGGCAGGCGGCAGTTGGGTGACATACGTGCGGTCGAGATGCGGCTCCGGCCGCCCGATGAAATCGGCAATCCGCATGGAGAGGAACTCGTCCTTCGCGCTGCCCGACAGGCCCGCGGCCCAGCTCGAGCAGATCCACGTGAGCGACCAGATCGGCAGCAACTGCCGAGTGACCTCGATCCGCTCGACGTCGAGATGATCGGCGAACAGGTTGCGGAGGCCCTGGGCGGTCATGTTGTAGTAGTGATGCGGGTAGCCGTGCAGCGGCTGGAGCAGTGGCACGGCGCAGAAAAGCTCCCCGCCCGGCTTGAGCACGCGGGCGATCTCCCGGGCGCAGCGAAAGGGATCTTTCACGTGTTCCAGCACCGCGTTGGAGATCACGGCATCGAAAGATTCATCGGCGAAGGGGAGCTCCTCGCCGACGCCGACGACGTCGGTGGTGTCATAGGCGACGATCTCGTAGTTGACGACGTGATCGTAGGAGACGGGCCGCTTGCCCGCGTCGGTGTCGGTGATGTTCCAGCGGGCCCTCATCTCCGCCGGAAGGCAATCGACATGGTCGTCGTGGATCACCGCGGCCGCATCTGGCCGCAGGAGGGGCAGGATGCGTTTCTGTTCCCGACGCTTCGATTCATGAATCCGCGCCGCCATTCGCATCATCCGCGGGGGCGACTCGCTGCGGCCGTAGAGATCGAAGTGCTGCCGGCCGGAGGCCAACTGGCCGGCTTGGACGGCGCGGGCCACGTCCGGATTGGCCAGCAGGTAGGCCGACTCGTCGAAGGTCGAGTCGGTGGCGGGCTCGTCGAGCTCGTAGGAGGCCATCAGGCGGCTCGCTGCGAGAAAGAGCCCGTGAGGGCTCGGCCCAGCGGGCCCCACACGAGTTCGGGATGCCGGCCCAGCACGTGGTGCCGTCGATAGTGGTGGAGAATCCGTTCACCCTCGTGGCGGCGAGCCTCTGGGTCGGTGATCATGCGTGTCAGCGCCTCGGTCCAGGCCTCGACGGTGTTGGCCGGCAGCTGCACGCCATGCCCGCCACCGAACGCCGCCTCGTACTCGGCATGTCGCGACGCGACCACCGGCAGGCCGAGAGCCGCATAATCGATCAGCTTGATCGCCGATTTGCAACGGTTGAACGGTCCATCGACGAGTGGGGAGACGGCGATGTCCCATTCCTGGCGGCAGAACCATTCGACGAAACCGGGATAGGTCTGGGCGGCGGAACCGCTGTCGGGCACGACCCGGTGGAAGCAGCGGGGCAGGTGCTCACGGCTCGCCACACCCACCACGTCGAACCGCACCTCGCGGCCGAAACGGTGGTGCAGCGACTCGGCGATCGGCTGCAGGAACTCGAGCTCCTCGTCATGGGTCGCGGTGCCCATGTAGACGATTCGTACCGGCTGCTGCCGTGGCGCGGCGGGCCGTCGGACTGTGCGCCGCCAGATTCGCTCGTCATGGGCGTTTCGCACCAGCTCCACGTCGTCTCGCATGCCGGCCAGCCGCCGGGCCAGTTCGGGGGTCGCGGCCCAGACGCTGTCGGCGGCCTCGACGAACCGCGTGACGACTTTCGCGAGCGCGGTGAGCCGCTCGGCTTCCGGGTGGGTCGCCGGGATCGACAGAAGGTCGTCATCGAGGTCGTAGATCAGCTTCATGCCTTTGCGGCGGCAATGGTCGATCAACCGTTCAGCGGCTGCGATGTCGGTGACGACGTGCCGCTGACAGACGACCGCGTCGGCATCACGAACGAGGGCGGCCTCGAGATCGACGACCTGCACGAGCGCTTCTGGATGCATGGCCGCCATGGCGTCGAACGGCTGCACCAGCCGGATGTGGCCGCAGGGCGTGATCCCGCCCTCGGGATAGCGATCCGGCAGGACGAGGACCGAGGTCAGGCCGGGACGGCGAAGCGAGACCGGCCGAGCTTTGGGCGGTGTGCGGCGAGTCTCGAGCGGCGCGAGATACGCGTCCGGATAAAAGGAGATCGGGTTCGCGGCCCGGGGCGAGGGGGTGGGCGAGGGCTGTTCCAGCAGGGCGGCCTTCACCGCGGCGAACGTGGACAGCAGCGTCGGGCCGTCGCGGGTGGGCTCGACGAGCCAGGTGAGGGGGCGGCCGGTGAGTCGTTCGGGAAACGCCCCGAGCAACGGGGCGACGATCGGCAACGACGCGGTCAGGGCCGCCGAGAGCGTGTAGCTGTAGGTCTCCGGCCAGGTCGCCGGGAACCAGACGACATCGAGCCGGGCTTCGGCGATGAGCCCCGGCAGGTCGGCCTCCACGTAGGGGCCGGTTTCGTACACGCGGTGCCGCAGGTGCCGCGGGAGTTTCGGGTCGCAGTATCCGATCACGACGAACTCGAATGCCCGCGGATCGGCCGCTTCGATGGCGGCGGCGAGCGAGTCGAGACCCTTGTGCTGGGCGATCACGCCCAGCACGCCGATTCGCAGCGGTTCGCCGGGAGCGGGCGATGTGCCGCAGACGTTCCAGGCACTCTGGGCCACGGGCTCGTGCGGTACGGCCAGCAGGCGGGCGTGTGGCGCGTAGCGGGCGATGCGGTCGCGGGCATCGACACTCGGGCAGATCACCCGCTCCGCTTCCTGAAGCAGCCAGGCATGTCTGGTCCGCCAGTCGGTGATGTTGGTTGCACCATGCTGCGGCCGGCCGGCGATGCAGGCATTGCAGGCGGCGGCTTCGGGCTCGCCGCAGTGTCGCGACATCGGCGTCGGCAGCAGGTTGATCTGCGGGCAGACCGAGAAGAAGTCGTGGATCGTGACATCGAAGGGCAGAGCGAGGCGGTCGAGGAGTCGCCTCAAGGAAGCCTCGTAGCCGAGCCAGTGGTGCACATGCACCCGATCGACGCCACAGGATTCGATCAGGGTGACGAGACCATCGAGCTGGTCGACCGGGAACGCCGCCTCGGGATGGCCCGCGAGACCGGGCACGATGAGGCCCAGGCCGCCGGGTCGCGGCTCGAGCCGCAGGAAATTTGCGCGATGTCCCACGGCCGCCTGCACGTCGTGGATGTGGCGGTCGGTTCCGCCGCCGAGTGCGTGGGTAATGACGAGGATCGTCGGCTCGGCTGCCTGCCGAAACAGGGCCGCCGTGGCGGCGAACCGGGCGGCCGCGGCGGCATCGGCTTCCACGTGGCGGGCGACGGTCGCCGCATAGTGCGGATACCGGGCCGTGAGCAGATCCCATGCCCGGGCCCGCTCGGGCGAATCCTTGCCGAAGCTCGTCTCGCCGGCGTGGAACACGAAGGTGTCGCAGGCGAGCAGGTGCCGCCAGCCGGCCGCCGTGGCCCGGAGGCAGAAGTCGTTCTCCTCGCCATAGCCACGGCCGAACGTGGCCTCGTCGAATGCGCCGACGTGATCGAGGCAGTCGCGGCGGATGTACATGCAGAAGCCGACCGCCGTGGGCAGATCGATCTGCCGTGCGCGGTTGGCGGCGAGGAACGCCGCATCCATCTCGGCGACCGTCTTGTCCGGTGGCAGCGGGCCACCCGCCACCGTCGGCCAGCTGCAGATCGTCGCATTGTTCGAGAATGGCGTGACGGTGCCCATTCGCGGCGCCGAGTAGGCGTGGCCGGCGAGTCGCTCGATCCAGCCGGCCGGCACCTCGGTGTCGCTGTTGAGCAGGATGACATCGCGGTCACCTGCCGCCGCCATGCCGCGGTTGACCGAGGCCACGAAGCCGCGGTTGACCTCGTTCCTCAGAAGCGTGATCGAGCCGTCGGCGGCGAGCCCGCGCAGCCAACGCGAGAGCTCCGGTTCCGGCGAGCAGTCATCGACGACGATGATCTCGACGGGCAGCTCGCCGCGGTGTGCGAGCACGGTCGCGAGACAGCGGCGGGTTTCCTCCAGGCCGCGGTAGACGGGGATCACCACTGCCACCCGCAGGGCGTTCGGCAGCTGCCAGCCGGGCCGCTGCGAGGGCAAGTAGTCGGCGACGGCGATCGTGAGTGGTGCCGTCACTCGTGCCGCGGCCTCACGGGATCGCCGTAGCCGTCCTTGCAGTCGGCGAATGATCCCGCCGACCAGCGGCAGCCGAGCCGTCGCGTCGCCGATGAGTCGCCCCAGCTTCATGCGGCACGCCCCGTGGATGACCGCCCCTGGAACCAGCCGGCCAGCCGGTGCAGCGGGCCGCTTGTCGCTTCCGCCAAGGCGAGGGCCAGTCGTTCAGACTCGGTGGCGAGCTGGAGTTTTTCGTGCACGAGCCAATCCCGTTCGCGTTCGACCTGCTCCAGTGCATGGGCCAGCCGTTGGTGCTCTCCCGTGGCCGCGGCGAGCTGGGCAGCGAGTCGATCGCGATCGGCTGTGGCGGCCGCCATGTCGGCCGTGAGTCGCGTTTCCCGCTCGGCGGCGGCGGAAACCTCGGCGAGCAGCTTTCGCTCCCGCATCGTCGCTCGGCTGGCGCGGGCCCATTCCTCGAGCGTGTAGCGGGCGAGTGCTGCTGGATCGACTTGATCGGCTGCCGGACGTGTGGCCGGCGCATCCTGTATCGGCACGTTCGGGCCGCCGATCGCCTGCCGCCGCAGATGCTCGTAGAGGTCGTATGCCTCCGGCATCTGGCAGCGAACGACGTCGGCTCCATGCGGATTGCATTCACGGCCGAAAAGATCGTGCTGAAATCGGTCGGGTGGCTCGCCCAAGGGAAGGTTCAACTGCGTCCGCACCGCGGCGAAGATGCCCGGAGGATCGGCGATCAACTGCGAGATCTCGAAGAGCACGCACTTCGCCGGGTGCTGGACGATGAACTCGGAGATGCTCCGGTTGTAGGTGAGCCACACGTCGAGCGCCAGCCGCGGATCGACGACGAAAGCCGCATCGCCTCGGCGAAACAGCGAGTCGACGACGTCCCACGGTTTGCGAAACACGAAGGCGTAGCAGGCATTCGGAAGTAGCCTGTCCCAGAAGTCGAGAAAGAGCGCCGTTCGTGGCTCTTTCCAACCCCAGAATCGGGGCGTCTGCATCCGCTCGGCGATGAGCTCTCTGGCTTCGGCTTCGAGTTCTGCGGGCAGGTCGGCGAGCGGCCGGGTCACGTAGCCTTCCAGGTTGTGACCCAGAACCCGAAGGGCGTGCCTGTGGAATTCGAGGATTCCGACATCCTCGAAATGGCCCGGAGGGTTGTTCGCATCGCATCCCAACAGGTGATCGCCCAGATGGACCCCCGCGCCGCCGAAGAGCGACGCCGTCAGGGACGTGCCCGAACGGTGCATGCCGCAGATGACGAGCGGCCGGTTCGCGATGTCGGCGGCGGATGTGCGCATGGGACTTTCGGGGGATCGTAGAGAAGGCTGGCCGTTGGCAACAGCGGAAAACCGGAGACCTTGGCGAGTGGGCGTTGCCTAGATTTCCCCGACTGCCGGCCTGCTGTGGCCTGCCTCGCTTCCGCACCATGCCGCAGCATGGTTCAATCGCAGAGAGCTGAACGACCATGCCCAGCACCTACGACTACGACGTGATCGTCATCGGAGCCGGCCACGCCGGGGTGGAGGCGGCCTGCGCCGCGGCCCGGCTCGGGGCCCGCACGGCTTTGCTCACGACCAATTGCGACACGGTCGGCCAGATGAGCTGCAACCCCGCAATCGGCGGCGTGGGCAAGGCCCAACTCGTCCGTGAGGTCGATGCCCTCGGCGGCGTGATGGCCCGCGGCATCGATGCGACCGGGATCCAGTTCCGCGTGCTCAACCGGTCGAAGGGGCCGGCGATGCACGGGCCACGGGCCCAGGCGGACAAGAAGCTCTACCAGATGGAGATCAAGCGGCTCGTCGAGGAGACGCCGAACCTCGACCTGCGGCAGGAGACGGCCGAGGATCTGCTCGTGGAGCCGGGCACCGGGGGAACCGCCCCGCGGGTCGTCGGCGTGCGGGTGCGCGGCGATGCCGAATACCGCGGTGCGGCCGTCGTGCTCACGACGGGCACGTTTCTCCAGGCCGTGATGCACACGGGCGAAGCTCGCACCAGCGGCGGCCGCGCCGGCGAGGGCACGACCTCCGGCATGAGCCGCGCACTGGCATCTCTCGGCCTGAGGATCGAGCGATTCAAGACGGGCACGCCCTGCCGGCTGTCGGCCACGTCGATCGACTTCTCCCGGCTCGAGGTGCAGCCGGGGGACGACGACCCGCAGCCGTTCTCGTTCCTGACCGACCGCATCGATCAGGAGCAGATGGTCTGCTGGATCACGCGCACCACCACGGCGATCCACGACCTCATTCGGGCCAATCTCCACCGGGCCCCGATGTTCACCGGCCAGATCGGCTCGCGCGGCCCACGGTATTGCCCGAGCATCGAGGACAAGGTGGTGCGGTTCGCCGACAAGGAGAGCCACCAGCTGTTCCTGGAGCCCGAGGGACGCCGCACGCACGAGATCTACGTCAACGGCATCTCCACGAGCCTGCCGCGGGACGTGCAGGACGCGATGGTCCGGCTCGTGCCGGGCCTCGAACGGGCCGTGATCATGCGGTACGGCTACGCCGTCGAATACGACTACTGCCCGCCCGACCAGCTCGCCCCCACGCTCGCATGCAAGGGCGTGCGTGGGCTGTTTTTCGCCGGCCAGATCAACGGCACGACGGGCTACGAGGAGGCGGCGGCGCAGGGGCTCGTGGCCGGCGCCAACGCGGCCCTGGCCGCGGCAGGCCGGGAGCCGCTCGTGCTGGGGCGGGAGGATTCCTACATCGGCGTGCTCGTGGACGATCTCGTCACGCGGGGCGTGGACGAGCCCTACCGGATGTTCACCAGCCGCGCCGAGCACCGGCTCGCACTGCGGCACGACAACGCCGACCGGCGGCTCACGCCGCTCGCCGACCGCGTGGGGCTCGCGGAGCCGCACCGCGCGGCTCGACTGGCCGCGAAGCAGGCCGAGATCGAGGCCACGCTCGCCCTGCTGGCGGGGCAGCGAGTGAACGGCACGTCGCTCACCGATCTGCTCAAGCGGCCCGAATTCGGCTGGCGGGAGTGCGTCGCAGTTGTGCCCGACCTCGCGGCGGTGTCGCGGGAGGCGGCCGTGCAGATCGAGAACGACATCCGCTACGCCGGCTACCTCGCACTCGAACGGCAGCGAATGGAGCGGCAGCGGAAGCTCGGCGAGCGGTCGATCCCCGACGGCTTCGACTTCGCCGCCGTGCGGCATCTGCGGGCCGAGGCCCGCGAGCAGCTCGCCCGGATCGGGCCGCGGACGCTCGCCCAGGCCGGCCGCGTGAGCGGCATCACCCCCGCCGACCTCGCCCTCGTGCTCGTGCACCTGGAGGGCCACGGTGCATAAGCCTCTCATGAAAAACAACCATCCGGCGAGGCTCGGGGCTGCCCATGCCCCGAGAGCCGGCGTTGCTGACAAGCGCAGGCATGGATGCCGGAGCGAAGTCAGCATCGAGCGAGCGTAGGGCAGGATGCCCGAAGCGAGCGTCCGGCGACGGGGCGTGGGCAGCACCGAACCGGATTCAGCTCGCAGTTGATTGCAGTACGAGAAGGACCATGCGGATCGTTCACATCACTGCCGGGGCCGGCGGCCGCATCTGCGGCTCATGTCTCCACGACAATGCGCTCGTGCGGGCGCTGCGGGCCCGCGGCCGCGACGCGATCCTCGTGCCGGCCTACGTGCCCACTACGACCGACGAAGAAAACGTCGCCGAGTCGCGGGTCGTGATGGGAGGCGTGAACGTGTGGCTGCAGGAGCACGTGCCGCTGTTTCGTCACACGCCGCGATTCATCGACCAGCTGCTGGACGGTCCGGCCCTGCTGCGCTGGCTCTCCTCCCGCACCGGCTCGGCGCGGCCGGCCGACCTCGGGCCGCTGACGGTCTCGACGCTCCAGGGAGAGGTGGGGCGGCAGCGGAAGGAAGTTGAGAAGCTTGCCGCCTGGCTGGCGACGGACGTGCGGCCCGACGTCGTGCACCTCTCGAACGCACTGCTGATCGGACTCGCCAGGCGGATCCGCGCGGCCACGGGAGCCGCGATCGTCTGCACGCTGTCGGGCGAGGACGTC
>JBILVW010000321.1:0-3841 GCA_044370205.1 Pirellulales bacterium
GCGATTCCCGAGCCGGATCGCGGCCGTGTCTGGACGCTCCTGGGCGAGCGGGCCGGCGATGTCGATGCGTTCGTGGCCCTGAACCACTTCTTCGGCGACTTCATGGCGGGTCGGCTTGTGATCCCGCCAGAGCGGATGCACGTCATCCACCACGGCGTCGATCTCGGAGCGTTTCCGCAAGCCCCGCCGGATTTGGTCGCCCGGCGGGCGGCCCGCGGTGGGCGGTTCGTCGTCGGCTTCCTCGCCCGCGGCTGCCGTGAGAAGGGACTCGACCAGCTGATTCGCAGTCTGCCGCTCCTGGCTCCGTTGGACGTCGAACTGGTGGCGGCCGGAGCCGTGGTGGATGCGGAACGAGACTACGTCGCCTCGTGCCTCGCTCTCGCCCGTGGCCTCGGCGTCGCCGACCGCTTCCGCTGGCGAGGGCAGGTGGATCGAACGGAGAAGCTCGCGCTGCTCGAGTCGATCGACGTGTTCGCGATGCCGACCCTCCATCCGGAGGCGAAGGGGCTGCCGGTCATCGAGGCCATGGCGGCCGGCGTGCCCGTGGTGGCGCCGCGACACGGCACGTTCCCCGAGTTGCTCGACGGGGAGCGGGCCGGATTGCTGCACGTGCCGGCCGATCCCGGCGACCTGGCCGGCCGCATACGAGCGATCCTGGAAGACGATCACCTCTCCACGAACCTCGGCCGACACGGAAGTAGACTCGCCGCCAGTCACTATTCCGCCGACCGGATGGCGGAGGCCCACGAAGCCCTCTACGAATCACTCGTGCAACCGTGAAGAAGACGCCCTCGGCCAGCACCGGCACGCTCAAGATCGGCGACCAGTGGAACGCGATCACGATCATCGCCCACTCCCAGACCCACCCGCTGAAGGCGATCTGCGAGCTCGCGGAGAATGCGATCGACGCCGGTGCCACGAGCGTGCGGATCGTGCGGCGACGGTCGCGGGGCCAGCTGTTTCTCGAGATTGCCGACGACGGCCGCGGCGTGGCTCCCGACGAATCGGGGGCGCCCGACTTCGAGCGGATCGCCACGCATCTGTGCGATTCGATGAAGCGGCATCTCGGCACCGCGCAGCGGCAGGGCGTGCACGGCGAGTTCGGCATCGGCCTCCTGAGCTTCTGGAGTCTCGGCGAGGAGCTGCGGATGACATCGGGAGGTGGTGCGACACCGCTCCGCGAGCTCCATCTCGTCCGCGGCCAGCGGCAGTACGCGATCCGGCCCGTCCGCGGACGGCTGGCCATTCAGGGCACGCGGGTGCTGGTGGGGCCGCTCCTCGAGACGACGAAGAGTCTCGTCACCGGCGAGAAGATCGCCCGCTATCTCTCGGCCGAACTCCGTGACCGAATCCGCCGCACGGGCGTGAGGATCGACGTGGTCGATGCGGTCGCCCACCGCGAGACCCGCGTCGTGCCGCGTGAGTTCGACGGCGAGCGGCTGGAGATTCCCCGCCGCTATCCGACGCCGCTCGGCGACGTGGCCGTCGAGGTGTATGTGCGGGGCGAGGCCGCGACGGGTCCGGGCGGGATCGCCGTCTGCAAGGACGGCACCAGGGTGCTGCCCGACATCGCCGAATTGCTTCCGTGTCAGCAGCCGCCATGGACCGACCGCCGCCTGGAAGGGATCGTCGACTTCGAGGCTCTCGCGCTGGCCCCCGGCACCCGCTCAGGCATCGTGCCCGATGCGGCCCTCGACGCACTCGTGGCCGTCGCCCCCGCGATTGCGGTCGATATCTCGGCAGCCGTCGCCTCGCGAGAACAGGCCGAGGCCGAGCGGGCCAGTCGGCAGCTCCTCAAGCAGGTGCACAAGGCGTTCGCGTCGGCGCTCGCCGACCTGCCTGCCGAGGACTATCTGTTCTTCGACATCCCGAAGAATGAGCCCGCCCTGCAGGATCGCGAGGGATCGGGAACCGGGGTGAGCGGCGGGCCGAAGGCAAAGCCCCGCTCCGCCGCCGCCGAACCGCCGCCGCTGTTCGTCGGCGACCCCGGGCCGTTGGCGGCCGTTCACATCAGCCCCCGGCGGCCCCGGCGCCCGCCCGGTGGCTCCTGTCTGTTCACGGCGGCCCCCTGCGACGCCGATGGCACGCCGATCCCCGGTGGCGTTTCCATTGCCTGGCAGATCGTCTCCGGCTCGGCTGCGATCGCGACCGACGGCACGTCCTGCCGCGTGGCGTCGTCGGACATCGGTGTCGTGACGGTCGAGGCCACGGCCCGGCAGGGAAGCGTCGAGGTGACCGATCGCGTCGAACTGAAGTTCATGCTGGATGCCGACGGCGACGCCGCAGGCGGCCGCGGCCTGCCGGGTTACCGGCTGGATCCCGAACACGGCCAGCCCTGGCGGTCGCGGTACGACTCGGCGGCCAACGAGATCGTGATCAACTCGGCCCATCGCGACTTCCTCGCCAGCCGTGGTTCGGCGGCGAAGCACCGCCGCTACGTCGGCAAGCTCTACGCGAAGGAGGTCGTGCTCACGAACTTCCCGCACGAGTCGCCGGCCGAGGTGATGGAGCGGCTGATCGAGGTCACGCTCCGCACCGAGGATGCGCTCTGATCGGGTGCAGGCCGGCTTTCGTCAGCCGTGCGTGCCGGGCCCGTCGTGGCCGTCGGCGATTTCGACGCCGCCCCTCTTTTCCGGGAACATCAGCGACGCGGCGACGCTCGTGCCGATGAGCGCCACGATTACCGCCAGTGACACCGCGGGATGCACGAGATGGCCTTTCGCGTGGGCGTCCCAGCCTCCCCAGTTGGCGAGCCACTCGGTGTGCCGCGCCGCCTCGGCGAGCATCTTCATGCCCACGAACACGAGCACGGCGGAGAGGCCGTAATTGAGGAAGCGGAAGAGGTCCATCACGCCGGCCAGCAGGAAGTAGAGGGCCCGGAGGCCCAGGATCGCGAACACGTTCGACGTGAAGGCGATGAACCGCATGTAGGGCGTGCCCTTTTCGACGACCCCCAGGATCGCCGGCACGCTGTCCACGGCGAAGAGCACGTCGGTGCTCTCGACGACGAGCAGCACGAGGAACAGCGGCGTGGCCATGAGCCGGCCGTTCTCGCGGATGAAGAACTTGTCGCCTTCCGAGTGGCTGGAGAGAGGGATGATCTTCTTGAAGAAGCGGATGAGCGCGTTGTCGCCCGGCTCGTGATCGTCGTCGCTGAAGGCGAGCTTGATCCCCGTATACACCAGGAACGCACCGAAGAACCACATGATCCACTGGTATCGTTCGACGAGCTCGGCCCCGAGGAGCACGAACGTGAGCCGCATGAGCACCGCCCCGAGAATGCCCCAGAAGAGCACGCGATACTGGTACTTGAGCGGCACACCAAAATAGGCGAACACCACCGCGAACACGAACACGTTGTCCATCGACAACGACCACTCGACGAGGTACCCCGTGAGAAACTCGAGGGCCGCCTTGCCGCCGAGCCACCACCAGACGAGCCCGTTGAAGGAGAACGCCAGGGCCGACCAGAAGCAGGTCCAGAAGGCGCTCTCGCGGAGCGACGGCTCGTGGGAATGCTTGTGAAAGACCGTGAGGTCGAGCACGAGCAACACGGTCACGAAGGCTCCGAAGCAGAGCCAATGCCAGTTTTCGATCGTCGCGGTCGTGGCGAGGGCGTCGGCGAGCAGGATCACGGTGAGGGTCCGCGAGAGGAAGGTTCCGAGGCGTCGATCGCCTCGAGTCGCACGAATAGTAGCAGAACACGACCGGCTGGCCGGAACAGGGGGAGCCGGCCGGGGGTCGCGCGCAGCCGCCGGTGAATTTTGACTGCCAGAGTTGGCTCACCATTTCTATCGAGTGCGAATCGTCAAAATCCGCCGGCGGCGAGCACGTGCCCCCG
>JBILVW010000255.1:0-4747 GCA_044370205.1 Pirellulales bacterium
GACCTACTCAGGGTACCCTCCAGAGACAATCACTTTTCGCGTACGGGCCTGTCACCCTCTGTGGACGAACTTTCCAGAACGTTCCGCTAAATGATTGTTTGATAACTCCGGTGGAGGGCCCTACAACCCCGAGGTGGAAACCACCTCGGTTTGGGCTATTTCCCTTTCGCTCGCCGCTACTGAGGAAATCGATTTTTCTTTCTTCTCCTGCGGATACTGAGATGTTTCAGTTCTCCGCGTTTGCCACTGCAACCTATGAATTCAGTTGCAGTCAGTTCGGGCATCCCGGGATCATCACCTGTTTGACGGTTACCCCGGGCTTATCGCAGTCTTCCGCGCCCTTCACAGCCTCCTGATGCCTAGACATCCCCCATGTGCCCTTTGTAGCTTGACCACCCGAATCGAGGGCTCGCGAACGAGCACTGTCTTCGGAAAAGCTACCGCCGGGCTATCTGATTGCCGCCCCTCTCGTGAAAGAGGAGGGCTCAGCCCGGCATAACGATTTTTTCTCGCTCTTGCTTCACCACTCCTCGCGGAGCGGTGAGATTCAGAGATTCGACGCCCATCGCTGGACGGCGAATTCTGAGCCTTGGGAGAACGCTTCCAGAGGCCCGCTTGAGACGGACCTCCTTCGACATTCTTTCAAGATGCCAATTACCACGACCAAATTGTCAAAGAACGAAACGAGCCAGCATGGCGTCAGCCGATGCCGGCCCGTACGCGGGAACCGATCCTCGGGAAAAGTGGGATCGGCCGCAACGAAGGAAGAAATTAGCGGAACCTGCACGGGCCGTCAAGTGCCTGGAAAACTCGGGCGAAACTTCCCGATTTTTGCGCCAGCTGGCGAGGGTATAAACGTTATTCATGTTCGCCGCTCATGCAGGGGTTCGGGCCCCTTCTGTCACTGTTTTGCTCGTGTTTTCGGCCTCCATCGCCTGGCCGCGGTCGGTGCAATCCCAGTCGCAGTCGGCTGTGCCGGTCGTCGCGTCTGTGGCGGTCACGATGCCGACTGCTGCCGGACAGGCTTTCGTCGGCACAGTGCTTCCCGCCCGCACAAGCGACGTGGGCAGCGCGGTCGATGGCCGGCTCGTCGAACTGCCTATCGTGGACGGCCAGCACGTGCGGGCCAGTGAGCCAATTGCGCAGCTGCTTCGCGGGCTTCTCGAGATTGAACGCGTCGGTGCGCTGGCCGAACTCGATCGTCGGCGGCAGGTGTTGGCCGAACTCGAGGCGGGATCGCGTCCCGAGGAAATCGATCAGGCGCGGGCCCTCGTGGCGGGATTCGAGGCTCGGTTGGAATACGCCCGCAGTCGGCTCACGCGAATCGGGCGGCTCGCCGAACGTGGCACGAGCACGGTGGACGAGGTGCAGGACGCGCAAACGGAGCTCAATGCGATCGACGCGCAGCTCCGCGGGAGTCGCGCCGCACTCGCATTGGCAGAGGCGGGGCCGCGCAAGGAGCAGGTGGCCCAGGCGGCAGCGGCCGTCGCCGTGCAAGAGGCCGAGGTCGAGCGGATCGACGACCAGTTGAGCAAGCACACGATCCGTGCGCCCTTCGACGGCTGGGTGGTGGAACGGTTCACCGAGCAAGGACAATGGGTGTCCCGCGGCGGCCTGATCGCGCGGATCGCGGAACTCGACCGCCTCGAGATCGAGGTGCAGGTGCCTGAGCTGTCGGTCGGCATGCTGCGGGAAAACGCCGAGGTGCGACTCGATTTCGATGCCGCTCCCGGGCATGCCTGGATCGGCCGCATGGCCCGGATCGTGCCGCAGGCCGACCTGCTCAGTCGCAGCTTTCCGGTGCGGGTCGAGCTGGCCAATCGCGTCGAGGATGCGGTGCCCGTTCTCAAAGGGGGCATGCTCGCGCGGGCGTGGCTACCCGTGGGCAAGACAGGCAGCGTGACCGTCGTGCCGAAAGACGCGCTCGTACTCGGCGGGCCGCGGCCGCTCGTGTATCGGATCACCGGTACGGCAGCGGCCCCCGACGCGGCCGCAACCGGCACCGTGCAGCCCGTGGAAGTGTCGCTCGGCGGGGCCGTGGGCGGCAACGTCGAGATCCGCTCCGGACTCGCCCCCGGCGATCTCGTGGTGATCCGCGGCAATGAGCGACTGCGGCCGGGGATGGCCGTCACCTACCGTCAGCCCGGCACCTGAAGACGCCGCGGCCCTCGCCTTCGGCGGAAGCAACCGCATGAACCTCATTGCCGCGTGCGTCGCCAATCCCGTGAAGGTGGCCGTGGGCGTGATCCTGGTCACCCTCTTCGGCGTACTGGCGATCCTCTCGATGCCGGTGCAGCTCACGCCGGAGGTGCAGGTTCCGACGATCACGGTCGAGTCGCGGTGGCGGGGGGCGAGTCCACAGGAGATCGAGCGCGAGCTCGTGCAGCCACTCGAGGAGCAGCTGCGAAGCGTCGAAGGGCTCGTGAAGATGTCGAGCGACTCGAGCGATTCCACGGGCGTGATCGAGCTGGAGTTCAACGTCGGCACCGACATGTCGCAGGCCCTCGTGAAGGTGAACACCCGCGTGCAGCAGGTTCGCGATTGGCCGATCGATGCCGACCGCCCCGTGATCCGCACGGCCAGCGCGAATGACCGGCCCATCGCCTGGCTGATTCTGGGACAGGCAGCGCCCGATCGCGAAGCGCTTGCCCGAGCGAAGGCGGAGCACCCCGCGCTCGCGGCCGACCTCGACCGGGTGGCCAGTGCCCGCTCCCCCGATCTCTCGCTCTACCGACTGCGAAAACTCGCCGCCGACCATCCGGAAATCGCCTCGCTCGTGCCCCCCGAGCTGGATGTCGAGGCGACACGGCGGATGGCCGAAAACGAGATCGAAAGCCGGCTGGAGCGAGTGGACGGCGTCTCGAACGCCGATCTCGTCGGCGGCCGTGAGGACGAGCTGCAGGTGATCGTCGATCCGCAGCTGCTGGCCGCCCGCAACCTCACGATCGACGACCTGCGGGCCGCGCTCGCCAATCAAAACCAGGACACCTCGGGGGGCGACATCTGGGAGGGAAAACGTCGCTACGTCGTCCGCACGCTCGGCCAGCTTCGTTCGCCCGAGCAGGTCGAGGGCGTGATCATCACCCGCCGCGACGGCAAGCCCGTGTACGTCCGCGACGTGGCCCGCGCGCAGCTCGGCACGAAGAAGCCGACCGGCATCGTCCGGCGGTTCGGGGCCCGCAACATCGCGATCCGCATCACCCGCGAGCAGGGGGCCAACGTGCTCGAGCTCATGCGGCAGGTTCGCGGCGTGGCGACCGATATCGACCGGGGGCTCCGCGGCAAGGGGCTGAGCCTCACGGTCGTCTACGACGAGACCGACTACATCGACTCGGCGATCGGCCTGGTCAACGACAACATCCTCGTGGGCGGACTCCTCACGATCGGCACGCTCCTGCTCTTCCTGCGGAACATCCGCTCGACGTTCATCGTGGCCCTGTCGATCCCCGTGAGCGTGATGGGCACGTTCCTCGCCCTCGCCGCCTTCAGCCGCACGCTCAACGTCATCAGCCTCGCGGGCATCGCCTTCGCCGTGGGCCTGCTGATCGACAACTCCGTCGTCGTGCTGGAGAACATCTTCGTCCACTGGACCCGCGGCGAAGACGCCCGCACGGCCTCGGTGCGCGGGGCCTCGGAGGTCTGGGGGGCGATTCTCGCCAGCACGCTCACCAACGTCGCCGTGTTCCTGCCGGTGGTGTTCGTCAAAGGGGAGGCAGGCCAACTCTTCGGCGACATCGCCCTGGCCATCACGGCGGCGGTCGGGCTCTCTCTTGCGGTGTCGGGGCTCATGATTCCGGCGGCTGCGGCGGTGCTCCTGTCGGGCCGACACGCCCGCGATGCCGCTGCGGTCGTGACCCTGGATGCCGAAGGTCAGGCGGGCGGGCGGGCCGCCGCGCGGCCGGCATGGGACCTGCTCGGCCGCGCCGCCGCCGCCTTCGTGACCGCGATCACGGAGCTCGACCGCTTTCTTCTGGCCTCGGCCTGGCGAGCCGTGGCGGCATCGATCGTGATCTTCGCCGGTGCCGTGGCAGCCACCTGGCTGCTGATGCCCAAGGTCGAGTATCTGCCGGAGGGCAACCGCAATCTCGTGTTCGGCATCCTCATGCCGCCACCTGGCTACAACATCGACGAGCTCCTGCGGCTGGCCGACATCGTCGAGGCCCGGCTCGTGCCCTACTGGGACGTCGATCCGGGCACCCCGGAGGCGGCGGCCCTCGATGCGCCGGTGCTCGGCGATCTGTTCTTCGTGGCCCGCGGCAAGAGCGTATTCGTCGGACTGCGGTCACTCGACCCGCTCCAGGCGAGTCGGCTCGTGCCGCTCGTGCGTCGCGTGGCGGCCGACCTGCCGGGCACGATCGCCATCGCGAAGCAGTCGAGCCTCTTCGAGCAGGGCATCGGCTCCGGCCGCACCATCGACATCGAGATCACGGGCCCCGAGCTCGAGCGGCTCGTGCAGCTCGGCGTGCAGGTGATGGCGAAGCTGCCCGAGGCGACTCCCGGCAGCCAGAACCTCCCCAAGCCCTCGCTCGACCTCTCCAGTCCCGAGGTGCAGCTCGTGCCCCGGCTGGAGCAGGCGGCCGACATGCGTCTCGATGCCCGCCAGCTCGGCTACATCGTCGATTGCCTCGTCGATGGCGGCTACGCCACCGACTACTTTCTCGGGAGCGACCGGATCGACCTGGTCATCAAGGGCGACGACCGGTTCGTGCAGCGAACCCAGGACATTCGCACCCTCCCGGTCGTCACG
>JBILVW010000256.1:0-4737 GCA_044370205.1 Pirellulales bacterium
CGAGAGGAAGTTGACGACCGTCACGCCCACCCCGTGCAGACCGCCGGATGTCTGGTAGGCCCCCTTTTCAAACTTGCCGCCGAACTTGAGCACCGTCATCACGCCCTCGAGCGTGGAGACGTCGCGTTCCATTTCCTCGGAAAGCTGCGGATGCCGATCGACCGGGATGCCACGACCATCGTCCTCGACGGTCACGCTGCCATCGACGTTCACCGTCACGCTCACGTGCTTGGCATGCCCCGCCATGCACTCGTCGATCGAGTTGTCCACCACTTCGTAGACGAGGTGATGCAAACCGCGGGACGTGTTGTCGCCGATGTACATGCCGAACCGCTCGCGAACGTGCTCGCGGTCGGAGAGATGCTTGAGGTCGGCCGACGTGTATTCGGGCTGCTGTGACTTGTCTGAATCTGCCATCGATGAACTCCGCTGCTGTGTGTCGGTTTGTCAATCAGTGGGTGCCGCCGGCGTCGGCCATGAGTCGGCACCGAATGTCGGTGATTCCCTCGGCCGGGAGGAGCGACCGCAACCGCTCCACCACCGCCCGCTTCTGGAAGGCGAGTTCCTGCACGTGGGCCGAATGGCTCACGAACACTTCGAGCACGCCCCGGCGCACGAGGCCCGGACGCGACGCTGCCCGCAGGTGCTCAGGAACCGCATCCCGCCAGGCCGCCTCCAGACCGGCCGCTGCCTGCTCACGGTCGTAGCCCGCCCGGGCCATGAGCCGCGACATCACGCTGCCGATCGACAGCGGACCAGTCGTGTCGCTCCGCCGTGAGGGAAAAGGCATCGGTCGGACCTGGGGGGAAACTCGGGCGTGAGGGAACATGCCGCAGACCACGGGCATCAGTCGGCCGCCAGCGGCATGATGACGTAGGCATAGCCGTCTTCGGTGCGGCACACACAGGCACTCTGCGGATCGGTCAGTTCCGCGGTCACGGCTGTTCCGCCATCGAGGACGCGAAGGAAGTCGCTCACGAATCGCGGATCGAGCTTGATCCGCACGGTCTCGCCGGCATGGTCGATCGGCAGTTCGACGCGGCTTTCGCCGCTTTCCGCCGACCGGCCCGAGAGCACGAGCTGCCCGGGCTCGAACGAGAAATCAACCCCCTTCGACTGCTCGCTGGTGACGATCGCCGCCTGCCGCACCGCGGCCAGGAACGGGCCGGTGACGAGGGGCACGCGGATCGCATCGGGCCGCTCGGGGAACACGTCCCGCCACCGCGGAAAGCGGCCATCCACGAGACGAGACGAGATCGTCGTGCCACCGCTCCTGACCATGATCTCGTTGGGCCGCGGCGCGATCCGTACGGGCACGTCGGCACCACCGAGGCACCGCTCGATGAGCTGCATCGCCCGCGCGGGCACGATCGGCTGGGCATCGGCGAGCGTGCCCTGCGGCGCGGTCGCAGGACCTTCCATCTTGGCGAGCCGCCGGCCGTCGGTGCCCACGGCGATCACGCCCTGCTGGGAAAGTTCCAGGAGCACGCCGCCCAGGGCATACCGGCTCGACTCGTTGTCGGTGGCGAACACGGTCCGCCGCACCAGTTCGCGAACGAGCGGCGAGGCCACCTCGAAGAACGCCTCGTCAGGAAACGCCGCGACCGAGGGAAACTCGAGCGGATCCTCAGCGGGCAGGCGAAACTGACTCCGCGGCGCCTTGACGACAGCGGCCGTGCCGTCGGTGTGGATTTCGAACACCGTGCCGGGGCTGCTCTCGCGGACGATCGCCATCAGCCGGCCGCTCGGCAGCAAGACGCTGCCTGGGGCCGACACCTCGACGCCCTCGACGTCACTTCGGATACCCACTTCCAGGTCGGTTGCCGAGAGCACGGCCCCTTCCCGCCCGGCGTCGATCTTCACGTTCGCGAGCACCGGTTTGGGCGATCGCGCGGGGACGACGGCGGAGGCGCTTTGAAGCGCGGCAAGTAGTGGTTCTCGGGTGCAACGGATGTTCATGGGCCCGTGGTGATCCTCGCTGAGGGCGGCGACCTGCCGGCCGCGGTAGAGAATTCGATAGTTTACCCGTTCACCGGGGCGGCTTGAATGCCCTGAGAGACGGTTTTTTCGACGGCGGGAAACGAGTCCTTCGGACCTGTCTTCTGCATGATTTTCTTTGAGAAAGACAGGAGGAATAAAACAGAAACACCTAAGAACAGGACGTCTCGAGCATGAGGCCGGAGAGTGATCGGTGACCCAGGCCTCTGCCGCTGTTTCACGCAGGAATTACCGCATAATCCACTCGTTTGAGAGCAAATTGGCAGTGAACATGCGCTGTTCGATCAATGTTCAAAACATGTCGTGTACGGCATCAAAAACGGGTCGAATAGGATCAAGAACGGCGACTGCTGGGTGCGGAGTTGGGGCCGATTGATTGCCGCTGGAGCGGTGAATTGCTGGCTGCCCTGGATGTCGGTTCGCCGGTCGTCGCCGAGGTGCGAAACCATTGACATCATGTGAACGCGCCACTGCCCCCGCTCGTGGTGCCGTCGTCACGGCCGGGGAGCACGGCAGAGGATCGGTGTCAGCCGGGCGACGGCGGAGTCGATGTCGTCAGTGGTGGTCGTCCAACCGAGGCTGAAACGCACCGCCGCCTGGGCAACCGCCGCTGGCAGGCCGGCCGCGTCAAGAGCCGGGGCCGGCAGGCTCGAGCCGCTCGCGCAGGCCGTCCCCGTGGCGCAGCAGATGCCCTCGATGTCGGCGGCCATCACGAAGGCCTGCCTGTCGATGCCAGGAAAGGCGATGGTCGCGATCGAGGCTCCCCGGGGCGAATCAGCGGCGATCACGACAGCGTGTCGGCCTGCCTGCCGGGCTGCTGCCAGAAGCATCTGTTCGAGCCTGTCTCTCAGACCACGAACTCGCGAGGCCTCGCGATCCCGGGCGGCGACGGTCAGTTCCAGGGCCCGCGCGAACCCCACGGCCAGCGTCACCGGCTCCGTGCCGCCGCGCAGACCGGCCTCCTGGGAGCCCGGCACGACGGCCTCGAACTCCGTGCCGCTGCGCACGAGGAGGCCACCGATCCCGCGCGGCCCACCGAACTTGTGCGGTGCAAAGGCCAGCGACGCTGCCCCGAGCATCACGAATGACACCGGCTCCAATGCCATCGCCTGCGTCGCATCCACGTGCACCAGGCAGCCGGAACTGGCCGCGGCGACGGCCGTCATGTCTTCGACGCTGCCCGTCTGGCCGCAGACGAGCGTCGTGCAGAGGATGCGTCGCCCGCCCGGCGTGTTCCACCGGATCTCCCCCAAGTCGAGCTGTCCCGAGCCGAGGAGCGGCACCACGGCTACGTCAGCCCCGCGGCTCGCCAGCTCCCGGGAGGCCGCGCCGAGGCTGCCGTGGTCGCGAGCCGAACAGCGGCAGGCCACGGGTCCAGCCCCCGCCATCCCGAGCACCGCCAGCCGATTGGCCTCGGTGGCGCCGCTGGTGAAGATCAGCCGGTCACGGTCTCGGCCGGCCGTGCGGCCCCCCACGAGCGAGACGATCCGCTCGCGGGCCTCGTCGAGAATTTTTCTGGCCCGCCGGCCAACCGCATGCGGGCTCGAGGGATTGCCGAAAGCCGCCGCCTCGGCGTCGGCCATCGCCCCCCGCACCTCGTCGCGGACCGGAGTCGTCGCCGCATGGTCGAGGTAGATCATGGCCGTATTGCTCGGGGCTGCCAATGCCCTGTCACCGGACGTTCGCTATGGGCATCCTGCCCTCCGCTCACTCGATGCTGACTGCGCTTCGGCATCCTGCCTGCGCTTGTCAGCAACGCCGGCGACAGGGCACAGGCAGCCCCTCACCGGGAAAGCCCGACAATCCCGATGCTACCCCGCCAGGAACCGTTCGATGCGATCGAGACCCTTGGTGAGCTTCGCTTCCGAGGCGGCGAACGACATCCGCACGTGCCCCTCGGCGCCGAAGGCGCTGCCGGCGACGAGGGCGACCTGTTCCCGCTCGAGGAGCGCCTCGCACCACTGGAGGCTCGTAGTAATGCCGCGGCTCTGCGACTTCCGCAGCGGCTCGCGAATATCGAAGAAGGCATAGAAGGCGCCGCCGATCTCGGGCAGCCGCACGCCCGGCATCGCCTTCAGGCGGGCGGCCACGAGATCCCGCCGCCGCTCGAACTCGCGGCGCATCTCGGCCACGCACTCCTGTGGACCGGTGAGGGCCGCCAGGGCGGCGTGCTGGCTCACGCTGCAGGGGTTGCTCGTCTCCTGGCTCTGGAGGTTGGCGATCGCCTTCGAGAGCAGCTCCGGGGCGATCGTCCAGCCGATTCGCCAGCCGGTCATGGAGTAGGTCTTGCTCACGCCGGCGACGACGACCGTGCGGTCGGCCAGGCCCGGCCGGAGCGTGGGAAAGGAGATCGTCGGCCGGCCGTCGAACACGAGCTGGTCGTAGATTTCGTCGGCCACGACTGCCAGGTCGGCCTCGATCGCCAGGTCGGCCAGGGCCGTCAATTCGGCGGCCGAGTAGACGACCCCCGTGGGATTGCTCGGCGAGCAGAGCAGGAGCATCCGGGACCGGGGAGTCAGTGCCGCCCGGAGCGCCTCAGGCCGGAGTTTGAAGTCATCCTCGATGCTCGTCTCGACGAGCACGGGCTTGGCCCCGGCCAGCTTGATGAGTTCGGCGTAGCTCACCCAGTAGGGCGTGGGCACGATCACCTCGTCCCCCGCGTCGAGCAGTGCCGTGAACGCGTTGTGCAGCGCGTGCTTGGCGCCGTTGGAGACGACAACCTGCGTCGGAGTGACGGCG
>JBILVW010000257.1:0-4712 GCA_044370205.1 Pirellulales bacterium
ACGACGCCCGCGGCACCATCGTGGGAAAGCGAAGCGAGCCGGGGTGACGACGAGATTCCCGCCGTCGCCCTCGAGCCGCTGCCCGCGATCGAGTGACGAGCGTTGCCAGCCCGCCATCCAAGCCCCGAGCGGAAGCGAGGGGATCCCGCGGCACGAGCCGCGGACGCGCCGCCTCGATGTGCGGCCCTGCCGACGCTCCCGCGTCGGGATCCCCCGGGCTCGCGCCCGGGTGCTTCTATTCGCCTCTACCGCTTCGCCGTCTTCTTCGCCGCCACCTGCTTGAGTTCGGCCTTCACCCCGGCCCGGGTCGCCCGGTGGCCCGCGGTGCGAACCTTCTTCGTGACCGGACGGGCTGCCTTGAGGTTCGCCCCCTTCTTCGCAGCCGGCGCCGCCACGACCTTCTGTGCGGCCTTGGTCGCGGCCGTCGCCGCCTTGCCCGCTTTCTTCGCCGCCGATTTCACGGCCGTACCGACCTCGGCGAGCCGGGCCTCCAGCCGCTGGAGAGCCCCCGCGAACAGCTCCGACTTCTCGCGGCTACGGTCGTTGGCGCTCGTCCCGGCCTTCACCGTCCGCTTCGTGGTCCGCGTCTGCTGAGCGTAGAGGTCGCGCCACTTGTCGCGGAGCGTGCGGGCATGGCCGATCGCGGCCTGCAATTCCGCCCGGCCGGCCGCGGCGATCTCCTTGCCGATGCTCGAATCAAACACCTTGCGCTCGGCAGCGGTGAGCATCTCGCGAATCGTCTTGAGATCGAAACCGTCGACGGAAGACTTGGCCATGGAGGTCGCCTCTTTGAGTGAAAACGGAAGAAGGAATGAAGTCCCGCGGCAAAATGTACCAATTGGATCGGATTGTACGGCGTCGGCGGTTCAACAAATCCTGGGCAGTTGCTCGCCGATCGGCATCGGCAGCACGCGGCTGCCGCCGAGCAACTACCGAGAGCGGCCCCTCAGGCTTCCGAACGGGGCTTTTAGGGAGCAGTGGGCCTGCGGTGTACGCTTACCTCCCATGCGCCAGCTCTCGATCTCCCCCTCCGTCACTGCCGCGCTCGCAACGGGCCAGCCCGTCGTCGCCCTCGAAACGACGCTCGTCACCCACGGCCTGCCTCACCCTGAAGGCCTCGAGGTTGCCGCCGCGCTCGAAGCCAGCGTCACCGCCCAGGGGGCCGTACCCGCCACGATCGGCATCCTCGACGGCGTGCTCCTCATCGGCATGACCGGGGTCGAGCTCGTACGACTTGCCGCCACACCGCACGTTGCCAAGGTCAACCCGAGCAACCTCGCCGCCGTGCTCGCCGCCGGCGAGAGCGGCTCCACCACCGTGGCCGCCACGCTGCTCGCGGCCGACCGGGCCGGCATTCGCGTGTTCGCCACAGGCGGCATCGGTGGCGTGCACCGGCAGGCGGAAGTCACCGGCGACGTGTCGGCCGACGTTTTCGCCCTCGCCCGACATCGCGTGGCGGTAGTCACGGCCGGAGCCAAGGCCGTGCTCGACCTGCCGCGAACCGTCGAACTGCTCGAGACGCTCGGAGTGCCGGTGCTCGGCTATGGCACCGACGAGTTTCCCGCGTTCTACCGCCGGACGAGCGGCCTCCGCATTGATCGTCGTTGCGACACGGTCGGCGAGATCGCCGCCGCCGTGCGAACCCACTTCGAGATCGGTCCATCGACTGGCGTCGTCGTCGCCAATCCGATTCCAGCCGAGCACGAGATGCCGCAGGATCTCTACGAAGCGGGCCTGGCCGCGGCGGTCACCGCCGCCGACGAGGCCGGCGTCTGCGGACGCGAGGTCACTCCGTTTCTGCTCGATCGAATGCGAGCCCTGACCGCGGGGGTGAGCATCGCCGTGAACCGGGCGTTGCTCCTCAACAACGCCACCATCGCCGGGCAGTTGGCTGTCGCTTTGGCACAGAGCGGCCCACGTGGCCAAGTCACGCCGTAAGTGGCCCGGCCCGCCGTGACCGGAAGACCGGGCAGCATCTCGCCGCGCGACGCGGCCACTTGCCTCTTCGGCCTCGCCAGCTGCACACCACTCAGCATCCGCTTCAGCAGCCACTCAAATCATTATCGCGTCGCGGTCCGCCAGCCGGTACATTGCGGCTCGTGGAGGCCTGCCCGATGCCCGCCCGCCGTCTCGTTATCACCGCGATCTGCGGCTGCCTGCTCGTCGTCACCGCGGCCGCGGCGGCCGACGGGCCACCTGCGTCGAGTGAGACGGCGAAGACGGCCTACGCCGCCGCCGCCGCGCTGCAGAACCGCGAGGCCTGGGATCTGGCCGCGGAAGAGTGGCAGGCGTTGATCACGGCGCACCCGCAGGATCCGCTCGCCACGACCGCCCGCTACTACCTGGGTCTCTGCCGGATCAAGCAGTCGCAGTGGGCCGAGGCCGCGAAGGCACTGCAGGAGTTCCTCGCCGCGGCGCCGAAGCAGCCGCAGACGGCCGAGGCCCTGCACCTGCTCGGCGAGGCGCAGTGGCAGTCGGGCCAGCGAGACGCGGCGCTCGCCGCGTGGCAGCGGTTCGTCACCGAACACCCGACATCACCGCGGCTGCCCGACGTGCTCTATGCGTTGGGCGTGGGCGAGGCCCAGGCAAACAAGAAAGATCAGGCGGCGGCCACGCTCGCGAGATTCGCGAAGGAGTTTCCGTCGCATGCGCTGGCCGCCGACGTGGCGATCTGGCGGGCCGACCTCGCCCTCGCAGCGGGGCAGCCGGCCGCGGCGCAGCAGGTGCTCGAGCCGGTCGCCGCGGCTGCTGGTCCACGGCAGGCCGAGGCGCTCGACCGGCTCGGCACGGCGCGGTGGAACCAAAAGCAGTGGCCCGGGGCCGCGGATGCCTTCGCCCAGCTCGTGGCGAAGCACCCCTCGTCGCCGCTCGCCGCGCGGGCTGCGCTCGTCGGCGGCCGCGCGTTTCTCGAGGCTGGCCGGCCAGACGACGCCCGGCCGCTGCTCGAGAAGGCAGCCGCGACGGCCGGTGCCGAGGCCTTCGATGCGGCCCATCGGCTCGCCCGACTCGACCTCGATGCCAAACAGCCACAGCGGGCGGTGGACCGCGTCGCGAAAGCACTCGCGACTGCCAACGGCCGCACCGACGTCGCCGCCGACGTGCTTCTCGATCTTGCGGCCGATCGCGCCGAGGCGCTCGTCGCTCTCGGCAAGCATGCCGACGCCGCGAAGGCGTTTCAGGAGCTTGCCGCGGCCAACCCGAAATCGGATCGCCGGCCCGACTGGCTGCTGCTCGCCGTCCGCAGTCTGCGGGAACAAGGCGATAAGGCGGCGGCCCTCGCGCTCGCCGAGAAACTCGTCGCGGAATACCCGACGGGGAGCCACGCCGACATGGCCTGGTATCGCGTGGGGCAACTCCGGCAGGACGCTGGCCAGCATGCCACAGCCGTGGAGGCGTTTGCGAAGTGCATTTCCGCGGCGCCGCAGGGGCCCCGAGCCGCATGGGCCCTGCTCGCGACCGGCTGGTGCCACGAGGCCCGGAAGCAGCTGCCCGAGGCGATCACCGCCTGGACGGCCGTGATCGACCAGCATCCGCAGTCGCCCGCACTCGCAGCCGCACTGCTCGCACGGAGCGATGCCCGCCAGCGAGCCGGCGACTTCGCGGGAGGCCTCGCCGATGCTCAACGGCTGCTCGCGGCCGCCCGTGAAAAGAAGCTCGACGTTGACGCCGCATCGGCCGCCGAGGCACACCTGCTCGAGGGGCTCTGCCTCGCCGGCGAGCAGAAGTATGCCCAAGCCGGCGCCGCGTTTCGTGCGCTCCTGAAAGACCATCCACAGTTTCCGGCAGCCGATCGGGTGTTCTTCGAACTCGGACTCGCGCAAACCCTCGAGGGCAAGCGGGCCGACGCCGCGGGCACGTTCGCCACGCTGGTCGCGAAGTATCCGAAGAGCCGTCATGCCGCTGAGGCGTGGCTCGAGGTGGGCGAGGCCCGCTGGGCCGAGGAGAAGTGGGGCGAAGCGGCCACGGCGTATACCGCCGCGATCGCGGCGGGAGGCAAGGACGGAGGCCGCGCCGCCCTCGTCCGCGAGCAGGCCCGACACAAGCTTGGCTGGACGCACGTGATGCGGGGCGATCACGCCGCGGCCGCGCAGGCGTTCGCCGCGCAGCTGGCTGACGCGCCGCAGGGTTCATTCGCCCCCGACGCACAAGCGATGCTCGGCGCATCACTGCTGGCGCTGGGCCGCGCCGCCGACGCAGAGCAGGCGTTTGCGAAGGCGCTTGCCGAGACCGTGAGCCTCTCGTCGGCACCGCTCCGCGATGCCACCTTCATCCGCGCCGCCGAGGCGGCCGCGGCCCAGGAGAAGTGGGGCGAGTCGCTGGCGATCGCGGAACGGTTTCTGGCCGCCGCGCCGCAGTCGCCGCAGGCGGCCCAGGGACGGTATGCGGCGGCCTGGGCAAAGCAGAATCTCGGGAAGCTCGACGAGGCGCTCGCGGGCTACCGGTCCGTGGCCGACGGCCCGCGCACCGAACTCGCCGCGCGGGCGCGGCTCATGGAAGGCGAGGTGCTGTTCGAGAAGGGGAAGCACAAGGACGCCATCAAGGCCTTCTTCAAGACCGCCTACGGCTTCGGCGAGCAGGCCGCGCCGCCGGCATTCCATCCCTGGCAGGCGCAGGCCACGTTCGAGGCGGCCCGCTGCTTCGAGGTGCTCGGCCAGGCGGAGCAGGCGCGAAAGCTCTACGCCGAACTCGTCGATCGCTATCCACAGTCCGAA
>JBILVW010000259.1:0-4688 GCA_044370205.1 Pirellulales bacterium
CTTGTCGAGATCGACCGCCCGCTTCACGATCCCCTTCCGTGAGACGAGCTCCGCGAGGATCCGCAGCACCTCGATCGAGTCGGTCTTGCGGGCCAGCAGCCGCTCGAAGAAGTCGATGTCGAAGTCAAGCTGGCTCAGGTTGCCAAACCACTCGGCCGTGCCGATCCCGACCGACTTCTTGCGTCCGCGGCCGCCCGACTTCCCCCGCGCACCGGCGGCGCCGGGATCGTCGGGCGCGGAGTGCGGGGTGTCTCGACCGGGCATGGACGCGGTTCCGGAAAAACGGGATGGAGGCTACTTCTTGCCCTTGGACGGTGGCGGCTCTTCGTCGCCCTCGTCGGGGTGATCCCAATCGGGATCGTTCTCCTCTTCTTCGAAATCATCGTCGAATTCGTCGTCGAAGTCGTCGAAGCTTGATTCCTCGTCAGCCAGGGGCTGTGCAACTGCGAGATCCTCCTCATCGCCGAGGTCTTCCTCTTCGTCAGGGTCAACCGCGCAGGTGACCGCAGGCAGCACGAGCGCCGGTGCCTCGACGCCAGGCAGGCCGAACAGGCCGAGGGCCGCAGGGGCGGACACGGGAGCGATTGGAAGCGGAACCGGCGTTGAAAAGACGACGCTGAGCAACGAACGAAACCTTTCGGAGGGGGATGGGATGGCAGGCAGAGCAAACCGTTTTGCGACGGCCGCGTCAAGGCAGGGGCAGCCGGGGCTCCCGGGCACCGGGAAATATACGCGGGCGAAGGATTTCGGTCCCACAAGTCGGACAATCCCCCGGCTTGCGCCTGGGGGCTTTTATGGGGAAGGCGTGCGGCCGTGGCATACAAGCCCCCATGCGCAAGCAGGGGGATGATGTGGCTTCCACAGCGACCATCCCCCGGCTTGCGCCTGGGGGCTTTTATAGGCGAGGCGATCCCCCCGACGTGCGCCTGGGGGCGCTTTCATGAGCCCGGGCGGGTGGGCCGCTACGTGTGGTAAACGGCGTTGAGGTGGACGTAGTCGGCCGTCAGGTCGCTCGAATAAAACCGGATCGAGCCGGGGCCCGAGGCGAGATCGACCTGGATGAGTGTGTCACGGGCGTTCTTGATCGAGGCCGAGACCGCCTCGGCGTCGAAGGAGACCGGGGTGCCCGCCTCGAACAGGAGCGTGCCGTTCACCCGCAGCCGGAGCTTGGCGGGATCGAAGGACACCCCGGAGTAGCCGGCCGCCGAAACGATCCGGCCCCAGTTGGGGTCGGCCCCGTGCACGGCCGTCTTCACCAGCGGGCTGTCGGCGATCGTGCGGGCGATCTGGCGGGCGGCGTCGCGGCTCTCGCAGCCCGACACCTCCACCACGAGCACGTGCGTGGCCCCCTCACCGTCGTCGGCGATCTCGCGGGCGAGAGCCTCGCAGGTGGCCTTTAAAGCCTTGGCGAAATCGGCGAGCCCCGGGCCGTGGAGCGTGCTGCCCCCCGCGGCGCCGTTGGCCAGCAGCAGCACCGTGTCGTTGGTGCTCATGTGGCCGTCTACGCTCACGCAGTTGAAGGTCTCCTCGCAGGCCTCCCGCAGGAGCCGCTGGGCGTCGTCGGGCTCGATCGCCGCGTCGGTGAGCACGATGCCGAGCATCGTGGCCAGCTTCGGGCCGATCATCGCCGCGCCCTTCGCCATGCCGAAGACGGTGTGCTGCGTGCCGGCGGCCATGAACGTCGCGCCGGCGAGCTTCGGTCGCGTGTCGGTCGTCATCATGCCGCGGGCGGCGGTCACGGCGGCCTCGTCACCACTGCCGAGCCGGCCCGCCACCTTCGCGATGCCCGCCTCGATCTTCGGCAGCGGCAGAAACTCGCCGATGATGCCGGTGGAGAGCACGAGCACCTCGCTGGCATCGGCCTTCACGGCCGCGCCGCCGGCCGCCGCCATCGCCCGCGCGTCGTCGAGGCCGCGGGCCCCTGTGCACGCATTGGCGTTGCCCGAATTCACCACGATCGCCCGGAAGTTCCGCCCCGGCGTGAGCGCCCGGTCGTAGGCGACGGGGGCGGCGAATACGAGATTGGTGGTGTAGACGCCCGCCGCGGTCGCGGGCGCGTCGGACACGACGAGCGTCACGTCCTCGCGGGAGGCATTCCGCTTGATGCCGGCGTGGACGCCCCCCATGCGAAAGCCGCGGGGCAGCGGAGGAATTGGAAGGCGAACGGGCGTATCGGTGATGCTCATCGGGGTAAACGTGCTCCAGCTACGAACGGTGACGGATCGTGATTCTCATACAAGCCTCGGGCGGAAGCCCGGGGATCGACGGCATGATTTCAAGCGGGGCCACGAACTGGTCGTGATGGATGGCGGATCATCCCCCTGCTTCCGCATGGGGGCTTTCATGAAACGTGCAAAGCCCCAGGCGCAAGCTGGGGGATCGTGCGTCGTGAACCAGCGGGGAGCTGGCAGGCCCCCTTTCATTACAACAGCCCCGCCGTTTCCGGGAGGCCGAAGAGAACGTTGAAATTCTGCACGGCCGCACCGGCGGCGCCCTTCACGAGGTTGTCGAGGCAGCTGATCAGGAGCACGCGGTCGCGGACGACGCGGGCGGTGATGTCGCAGAAGTTGGTGTCGACCGTGTCCTTCGTGCCGGGCAGGTGGTCCACCACGCGGACAAACCGCTCGGATGCGTAGGCGTCGCGGAGCAGCTGCATCACCTCGCCTTCGGTGATCGGCCGCTTGGGCCGGATGTAGATCGTGGAGAGGATGCCGCGATCCATCGGGGCGAGCTGCGGCGTGAAGATCACGCTCGGCCGCGGGCCCGCGTGGCGGGCGATCACCTGCTCGATCTCGGGCGTGTGGCGATGCCGGCCGACGTTGTAGGCCGACATGCTCTCGTTGCACTCCGGGAAGTGGGTCATCAGCTTCGGCTGTCGCCCCGCACCGCTCACTCCGCTCTTGGAGTCGATGATGATGTCGTCGAGCTGGAAGAGGCCGCTCTTCACGAGCGGCGCCAGCGGCAGGATCGCCGAGGTCGAGTAGCAGCCCGGGTTGGCGACGAGCGACTGCCCCTTGATCTTGTCGCGAAACAGCTCGGGGAGACCGTAGACCGTGTTCCCGAGGCGGCCGGCATCGGGATGCTCGTGGCCATACCACTCGAGGTAGGTCGCGGCATCGTCGAGCCGATAGTCGGCGCTGAAGTCCACCACTTTCGCCCCGGCCGCGACGACCCTGGGCAGGATTTCGGCGCTGGCGCAGTGCGGCAGGCAGCCGAACACGCACTGGGCCCGCGATCCCACCTCCTCGGGCGAGAGATCCTCGAGCGGCAGGTCGAGCCGGCCGACGAGGCTCGGATGGACGCTCGAGATCGGCGTCTTGCCCTCCTGCCGGCTCGTCACGGCGACGATCTTCGCCTCCGGATGACGCAGGAGGATCTTGATGGCTTCCAGGGCCGTGTAGCCGGTGGCCCCCAGGACGGCGACGGTGATCATGGCGAACCTCGGTGGTCGATGTGGGATGGTCGGTGCGGGCGGAACGCGAAACAGGAAGCCCTGAGCGGAAGCGACGGGACTAGTCCCCGGGCTTCCGCCCGGGGCTTTCCCAAGCGGAAGCGGCGGGACATGCCTGAAGTGATTTCTCGGGGCCCACTATACGGAATTGCCGCTGCCTGGACCGACCAGCCGGCGTTCCACGATCCGCACGAGCCAACCGGCGACCGCCCGTTTCGTGCCCTGCTTCGAGCCGACGTGCTCGTGGCCGGAGTCGTAGACCGCGACGGCGTTCTTGTCGGCCTCGAGCGCGGTGACGTCGTTGACCACGATCAGGTCGCACTTCTTGGCCGTAATCTTGGCGAAGGCCCGCTCAGGATTCGCGCCGGGCTCGAGTGCAAAGGCCACGAACCACTGACCCGGCCGCTCACGGCGGGCGAGCGTGGCGATGATGTCGGTGGTGGGCTTGAGCCGGAGCGTGAGGCCCGCCCCCTGCCGCGGGATTTTTCCGGGCTGCCGTTTGACCGGCTCGAAGTCGCAGGGGGCCGCCGCCGCGATCACGCCGTCGCAGGCCGGCAGTTCGCGGAGCGCTGCCGCCAGCATCTCGGCCGTCGTCACGACCGGGATCACGCGGGCCCGCCGCGGATACTCGACGTGCACCGGGCCGCTCACGATCACGACCTCATGGCCGCGGGCGAGTGCCGCATCGGCGAGCGCCTTGGCCATGCGGCCGCTCGACGCATTCGTGAGGTAGCGGACGTCGTCGATGTAGGCCCGGGTCGGCCCGGCAGTGAGCAGGATTCTGGCCATCGGGCCTCCAGCAGGGGGCCGTCAGGATGCCCCGCGCGGCGGCGTTCCGGCAAGGCGGGCCTCGATCGCCGCGGCGATCTCGTCGGGTTCGGCCATCCGCCCGGCCCCCGTCTGGCGGCAGGAGAGCCAGCCCGTGCCCGGCTGGATGATCGTCGCTCCGTCGGCCTGGAGTTGGGCCACGTTCCGCTGTACGGCCGGCTTGGCCCACATGGCCGCGTTCATCGCCGGGGCCACGAGGAGCGGGCATTCGGCGCACAGGATGAGCGTGGTGAGCAGGTCGTCGGCTGACCCAGTCGCCGCCTTCGCCAGGAAGTCGGCCGAAGCCGGCGCGACGACGACGAGATCCGCCCGGGCCGCGAGTTCGATGTGGGCACCGAGTGGAAACGCCGCCGGGTCGAACGACTTCGTGGCGACCCGCCGGCCGGTCAGCGCCGCGAACGTGGCCGCC
>JBILVW010000260.1:0-4676 GCA_044370205.1 Pirellulales bacterium
GCCGATGATCGTACCGCCGGCGCCGATCGCGCTCCCGCCCGTGGCAGCTGCGCCGCCAGTCATCCCGCCAGCGCCCGTTGCTGCCGCGGTGCCGCCAATCGCGCCGCCAGCGGCGGTGGCCGCCGCGCGGGCGATCGCACCATCGCCGCCCGTGGCTGCTGCAGCGCCGATGCCGCCTGCCGCCGTGGCTGCTGCTCAGCCAATCGTGCCCCCGCCACCCGTGGCTGCTGCGGCACCTCTCCAGCCACCGCCTGTGGCCAACACGCCGCCGCCACCTGCGGCTACCGAACCGGTGCCGCCGCCGTCGGGCAAGCCGACCGACGCCGTCCTGATCGCGAGCTTCAACATCCAGGTGTTCGGCGAGGCGAAGCTCGCCAAGCCGCAGGTGGTCGACGTGCTCACGCGGGTCGTGCGGCGGTTCGACGTGGTGGCCGTGCAAGAGGTGCGGGCCAAGTCCGACAGCGTCGTCCCCAATTTCGTGGCCGCCATCAATGCCGACGGCAGCCGCTACCAATACGTCGTCGGCCCGCGGCTGGGCCGCACGTCGAGCAAGGAGCAATACACGTTCATCTACGACTCCACTCGCATCGAGATCGACCCGACATCGGTGGCGACGCTGCCCAATCCCGGAGACAAACTCCATCGTCCGCCGCTGCGGGCACGGTTCCGCGTGCGGATGAACCCGCCCGAGGCGGGCTTCAGTTTCTGGCTCGTGGACATCCACACGGACCCCGACGAGGTGCCGCAGGAGGTCGATGCGCTGGCCGATGCGTTCGTGTCGATGCGGTCGGTGATTCCCGACGAGGACGACGTCATCCTCCTCGGCGACCTCAACGCCGCCCCGCCGCAGTTCGGCCGCATCAAGCAGATCCCCGGCATCGGCTGGGCCGTGTCGGGCGCCACGACGAACACGCGGCGCACGAAGACCTACGACAACCTGGTCTTCGACCGCACGGTCACCACCGAATACACCGGCCGCTGGGGTGTGCTCGATCTGCAGCAGACATTCGGGCTCCCACTCGACAAGGCGCTCGAGGTCTCCGACCACAACCCCGTCTGGGCCGCCTTCAGCCCCTGGGAAACCCAACGGATCGCCGGCCGCTGAGCCGTGCCGACTCCGACCCAAGTGGCCCGGTCACGCCGTGACCGGAAGTGATGCGGGATCCCCGGGCTTCCGCCCGGGGCTTTCATGAACGGGGGAATCACACGCAAGCGTGCGGGGCAACGCCACGGGCGACCGGTCACGGCGGGCTGCCGATTTCACCGCCGCTGCGGGTGACGATCGCAATCATCGTGAGTGGAGAAAGATCATCCGCGAGAAAGCGTGCGCTTCCGTCGCCGAAGACGGCGTTGATGCCGCCGGGGTGAAACGAATACGGCTCGTCCCAGTTGCTGCAGTTCATCACGCATTGGCCGCCGCTCGTCACTCCCGACGGCGGCACGCGGCCCGTGGCGTCGGTGTGGTAGCACGAGCTATTCGGCACGCCGGTCGATGCATCGGCGCCGTCCAGCGTGAAGGTGGCTCCATTGTCGGCCCAGGCGGCCGGCGTGGTGTCGTTGTTCGCGTTGCACGGTGACGCAGCACCGCTGCTGCGAATGCCCATGGGCCGGCCGTTGAAGAACCGGAGTGGCCGGTTGCCGCATTCCACGATGGCCAGCGTGTTACTCAGCCCGTCGCGCACATGAGCCGCGGTGGTGCGACTGTTCGTCGGCAGCATGCCCTGGCGCTGCCGCGCCGAGGGAGCCGCCTGCCCAACCGCGGTGTAGAAGACTGTCTCGACCGCGACGACCGTGCCGTAGTCGTTGCAGGCCGGCCCCCACGACTTGTAGTCATTTGTCGGATACCTGGCCGCCGTGATCCTGCGCGGTCCGTCCGGTGTGCTACTGCAGGCGAAGATGGGGATGACCGTCTGCGCGGCTGGGCGGTTGACCGAGGCGTCCCAGTTCTGCTCGTAGTCGTAGCCAAGCGTGGTAAGCAGCGAGCCGTTGTCGAGGTAGGGCAGCAGGAGGGCGAACATGCCGTGTTCTTTCGGATTGTTCGGCGGCCACATGGCGTTTGCCCCGGTAGAGTTCGCGGGGGCGTAAAACCCGTTTGCGGTCTCGAAGCCCAGCATGGCGATCCCGATCTGGCGACCGTTGTTGAGGCAGTGCGTGCGGCGGGCCGACTCGCGGGCCGATTGCACGGCCGGGAGCAGGAGGCCGACGAGCAGCCCCACGATGCCCACCACCACGAGGAGTTCGATGAGCGAAAAGGCCCGGCGGAAAGAGCGGGGCGAGCCGGCGACGCGGCACGAGCGAACGGGAATGAATGTGGCAGCCATGCGCGAGGCCCGTGTGTGGGCGCGGCGAAATGGCGAATCCGTTCGCGGGGGTCTAATCGTCCGAGAGAGGGGAGTCTAGCGGTGCCGGCGAGCAGTGCCAGCGGGGACTGGTTTCAGTCGGGAAAGTGGCGGGTTTTCTGGCGGCCCGCCTCTGCGCAGTCGTGAGGAGAGGAAGAGTGCAGAGGCTACCTCTTGATCAAAGAGTGAACGTGCGTATACTCACTGCTATGGTGCGTCCTGTCGACCGAGGCCCGCCGTGCTTTTTTCTCGCTTCGTGTGGCCGTCGGATCGCATCGACCACATCGCCGTCCACGGTGTGGTGCCGGAAGAGGTCGAGGAGGTCTGTTTTTCCCGTCCGCTGGTCTTGCGGGCAAAAACGGAAGGGCTGAATCCCGTGTATTATTGCCTTGGCCAGTCGTTTGCGGGCCGCTACTTGTTTTGTGTCGTCATCGCATTTCCTGACGGCAACGCATTTCCCGTGACGGCGCGAGCCATGACCGATCGCGAGCGGCGCAGGTATACGCGTTGGAGGAATCGTTGATGAACGAAAAACTTCCTGACACCGACTCGATCTCGGAGTTGGCCCGGTTTTGGGATGCCCACGACATCACTGATTTCGAATCGGAATTAACCGAGGTGGATGGGCCGGTCTTCGGAGACGGCACCCCAGGGCATCGCCTGTTGTTGCAGCTAACCGATATGGAAGCGGAAGCCGTGCATGCGGCCGCACAAGCCCGTGGGGTGGACGAGGCAACCGTTATTCGAGAGTGGATTCGCGAGCATGCAGCCAAGGCTGCTGGCTGAGTGGCCCGCCGACCGGCCTTTTGGTCCGCTGGCACGATAAGGGTTTGCTTGCGGCCGGATGATCCCCCTGCTTGCGCATGGGGGCTTGTATGCGTATGGCGGCTTGTACGCGCATGGGGGGCTCCACGATGGCGTGCTGGCGTCTAAAACGAGGGTGTTGCTCCGAGGCCCCTTAACCCGCAATCCAACCATGCCTACCGCCACTCCTGCCCGCCCTGCTTCGGCTGTTCGCCCCCCGCTCACGATCGACCTCGGGGATGCCCGCGAGCGGCTCGTGTCGCACCCGCTCTACCGGATGATCGACTCGCCCGAGCGGCTGCGCCTCTTCATGGAGGCCCACGTGTTCGCCGTGTGGGATTTCCAGAGCCTGCTCAAGGCGATGCAGCAACGGCTCACCTGTACGAGTATCCCCTGGCTGCCCACGCCGGACCCCGAGGCCCGGCGGCTCGTCAACGAGATCGTGCTCGACGAGGAGTCGGACGAGCTACCCGAAGGGGGCTCGGCCTCCCACTTCGAGCTGTATCTCGATGGTATGCGGCAGGCGGGGGCCGACACGGGCCCGATCGATCGGCTCATCGCACTGCTGCGGCAGGGGGCTCCGCTTCCGCAGGCCCTCGCCGCCTGCGGCGGGCATCCCGCGGCGATCGAGTTTGTGAAGCGGTCGTTCGCCGTGATCGAATCGGGGAAGACGCACACGATCGTGGCTGCCTTCACCTACGGCCGCGAAGACGTGATCCCCGACATGTTCCGCCACCTCGTCGTGCAGCTGGCCGAGCGGGAGCCGGCCACCTGGGGCCGGTTTCGGTTTTATCTCGAGCGGCACATCGAGCACGACGACGAGAAGCACGCCCCCGTGTGCCGGCGGATTGTGGCGCGACTGTGCGGCGAGGATCCCGCGAAGTGGGCCGAGGCTTCGGCGACCGCGCGGGAGTGCATCGAAGCCCGGATCGGATTTTGGGACGCGATCGCGGCGGGTTACCAGGCATGATCCCCCGGCTTGCGCCCGGGGGCTTCTATGGGAGACGGCCCAGGCCGCGGCTTACTTCGCCGCGGCCAGCTCCGCCTTCTTCCGCTCTTCGACGATTTCCTTCTGGATGTTCCCCGGAGTCGGCTTGTACTTGGCGAACTCCATCGTGAACACACCCTGGCCCTGCGTCATGCTCCGCAGGTCGGTCGAGTAGCCGAACGTCTCCGCCAGCGGCACCTCGGCGATGATCGTGGACGTGTTGCCCACCGTCTCCGTGGAGATGATCAGGCCGCGCCGCTTGTTGAGCTCGCCCGTCACCGCACCCTGGAAGTCGGCCGGCACCTCCACCTCCATCTTCATGATCGGCTCGAGGAGCACCGGCTTCGTGTTGAGGAAGGCCTCGCGGAAGCCGGCTCGGGCGCAGACCTGGAAGGCCATGTCGCTGGAGTCGACGTCGTGATACGAGCCGTCCTCGAGCGTGGCCTTCACGCCCACGATCGGGAAGCCTGCGATCGGTCCCTTGCCCAGCACCGCCAGGAAGCCCTTCTCCACCGACGGGATGTATTCCCGCGGCACGCGGCCGC
>JBILVW010000017.1:0-15990 GCA_044370205.1 Pirellulales bacterium
TTCAACGTATCGCCTCCGGGCGACTGCACGAATCGCCAATCGAGCGGCAGAGAGTTCGATGCCGTCCGCAGCGTCACTGGATCCCCGGCGACGCCATCGTCGGCCCACTCGAGGGCCTCGACGGAATCGGGAATCCAGCCCGGTGCCAGCCGGGCCGTGATCTCGAAGGCCTCGCCGTCGAGCACCCGAATGTCGCAGACGGCGCGGCCGAGCAACGACCGCGAGGAAATCTCCACCGTCGTCACGCGAGCCACGTCGATGGTCGGTGTGCGCGGCCGCAACCCGAAGCGACATCCGGCGGCCGGCGCCTGTTCCTCGACGTGAAAGACCGCCGGTTGCATGCTCGACTCCTCGGATGCCATCGCCGTCGCGCCGCGCGATGGAAGAGGCCAGCGATCGGCAACCGCCGCGGTCACGACCCTGCAGTCGTCGAGTTCGAGGCCGTTCACGCCGTTCGCCGGATCGACCGTGACCCTGAAGCCGCCCCCGGTCCACCGGGACTGCGGGGCGGCGATCAGAGGCAGCCGCCATGTCGCCCCATCCCCGGGCGTGACGCCGCGAACGACCAGATCGGCCCGGCTGCGCAGGAGCCAGGCAGGCATCCGGATGGTCACGGCTCGGCCATCCGTCGATTCCTCGAAGCCCAGCGGATCGGCGGGCGTCCCTGCCACGAGCGACGTGATTCGGAGAGAGGGATCCTTGTGGAGCGTCAGCGATGCACCGTCCCAGGGCTCGGAGGGCCGCACCGTAGCCGCGACCGCAGCCTGCTGGCCACGGATGTCGATGGCGGACCAGACGGCAAGACCTCCCGCCTGCGTGGCATCCGTCTGAAAGGTCAAGCCGAGGGCGGCCCCGGGGCCGGTCTCGATTCGCCACGAATCCGTTTCCGGCGCCGCAGCAGGAATCACGACCGCCGTTCTCGCAGAAGACCCGAACACCACGGGCCTGCGGCCCGGCGGCACGTCCAGATCCACCACGGTCTTCAACGCGGGCACGAGCGGCAGCACGAAGGTCGCCTGGCCGGCGGCGATCGGCTGGCAGCTGAACTCGAACGTGTAGACGCCCGCTTGGCTGATCTGCAAGAACCTGCCGTCCGTCGGCGTGCCGAAGATCACCGCATCCCGGGGGCCGGCCTCACCGACGAACGTCGCGTCGCGAGCCGTGAGCCCACCGAGCGGCAACGCCCGTGCGACCGTCGCCGCCGCAGAAGACATCGTGCAGGTCACGGAGCCGACGAGCGCGCCCGCCTCGTCGAGGCGGGCCGCATAGGTGACCTTCTCGGCCAACCCTCGCGGGATCATCGCCGCAGCACGTTCCTGAACGGCGGAGGCACGAGCCACCGCCTCTTCGAATTCCGCCACCGACATCGGCACATACCTGCCGTCTCCCAGCGACACTTCGTCAAGCCGCCCGGCGGGCACGTGCACCCGATGAAACTCGACCGCTGCGGGCGATTCTGCGGCATCTCCGCCGTGAACTGCGGCGGCCCAACTCACCGCCAGCAGCACCAGGCCCGCTCGGAGCAATCCTCTCGCCTGACCTCTCGCCTGATTCATGCCGGCACTCATGGCACCTGCTTCGTGACTGCCGTGAGGCTGTCGTCGCGGCGCAACGACGACCCCGCCACGACGAGCGACGGCGGCCCGCCGAGGGATCGCGTCATCGAACTGGGAGACACCGGCGCGGCGGACGGCCGGAGATCAACGCTGACTCCCCGATCCAGAATGGCCCGCAGTGCCCAGGCCACGATCGAGAGCGCGATCCCGGGCACGGCCGCCTGCCCCAGCAGGGCCGCCAGATCGGGCGTTGCCGCCGAGGCGAGCGCGACCATGGCCAGAGCGGGCAGCACGACCGAGGTCCGCCGGAGGTTCGGCCGGTAGGCCAGCGCAAGACCGGCGGCGAGCGCCAGCCCCGACCCTCCGAGCACGAGGCACCACATCGGCACGATCCACACCGTCGCCGTGCCCGGGGGCCCGACACCGGAATAGACGACCCGTCTCTCGAGTGAATCGGGCTCGGCCCCGGTCGCCGAGGGCCGCTGCGCAGCCGATCCACCGGCAGCCTGCTCGACCCAGGCGGCGAGCGCCTGCCGCGAGATCACCGGCATTCCTTGGAAGGCGAGCCCTCGCAGCCGCCAGCGTTGCTGAGACGTCCATGCCGATGGCGTCCCGAGCAGGTGCTCGTCGGGCCTGGCCATGATTTCCCAGTAAAACCGCCGCTGGGCGATGCCGGCTGCGAACTCGGGCGCGGCAAGGCCGACACGCATCGGCAGCCCGATGGCGCTGGCCAGAAGATTGCCGCCTGATGGCACCGCGGCCGAGGTGCGGATCTCGAGGATGCGGGGCCGCGGGCTCGACGCGTGCGGAAGTTCCACGACGAAGCTGCCGTCCTTTCGCGGCACGGTGGCGATCGTCGCCCCGTCGAGCCGCGCAGAGCATTGACCCTGCTGCGTCGCTCCCGCCGGCGGAACGGTAACCGTCAGCGGCCCGCCGCTGCCGCCGATCACGTAGGTGGCCACGTCCTCGCGACGGTCGGCGAGCAGTCTGGTCTGAAGCCAGGCCGCTTCGACCACCCCCTCCAGCCCTTCCGATCGCTGCCGCCCGGCGACGGCCAGCGGCAACACGTTCTGAGGCTTGGCAGTGGTCCAGGTCCTCGGTCCGTCATCCCCCCGCGTCTCGCCGCGCCATGCATCGCCCCGGAGATCGACCGCCAGTGTGGCAGAGGCCTGCACGGCGACCAGCTGGCGACCGATGCGAGCGTCGGCAGGCAGCGGCAAGGGCACGTCGACCGCAACGGTCGTCTCCTCGGGCACCGCTGGAACGGGAAGCCGAAACGACACGAGCAGGTCTCCGTCACCGAGCAGAGGCTCGACGAGAATCGCCCGTAGGAACACGGCGGGCTCGCCATTCGCCGACGTCGTCGGCGGCTCGGCGGAGGGCTCCGCAACCTCGAACGGATCGAGCGGTGCATCCCGCTGCCGCACTTCGAGTGTGCCCGAATCGAAGACGGCCTTTGGCACCCAGAGTTCGACGTACTGCAACGGCACGTGCACCACGTCGAGCCGGATCGTCTCCGCGACCACGAGATCGGTGTCGTCGATGTCGACGCGGGCGGCGATGGTCGCATTCACCCGCCGCGTGAGAAACCGGCGGGTGGCCGCGAAAATGCCCTGCGGCAGGTCGAGTCGATACGCGAGCGCTGCCGAGTCGGCCCCCGCGCGGGCCGCGCCGGTGGCCGACTGGCGAACGAGTCCCACGCTGGCCGCCGTGTCGGGCAGCACCTCGATGTCACTGTCGGCAGCCACGATCACGGCGGCCGGCGTCACGAGATTGGCCTGGGGCACGGGCAGCTTCCATGCGAGATGCGTCGCCTCCCGGTCGATGACGCGGCTGGCCCGCAATTCGATCAGCGCGTCGCCCGTCACAGCCTGGACCAAGGGGATCGTGACGGTGCCGCGATCAACGGCTACGGCGGCGATATCCACCACGTTCGCCGGCCCCACCTCATCGACGTTCCAACTCGGATCGATGGACAGCGTGACGGAGGTCGCCGGGCCGCCGCTGGCGGTCACCCGCAGCCGTGCCACCATTTCGAGCCGGGTGGCGCCGACCTCGTATCGATACTCCGGCTCGATCACGAGGCGGCTCTGGCGCGGCCTGACCCGCACGGGCAGAGATGCCGGCTGGGTGTCGTAGGCGAAGGCTGCCACGAAGCCCTGCCGGCGGGCCGCCGCGGGAGGATCGACCCGCCGCATGCCGGGCCCCGCCGACCATTCAGCCCGCCATTCACCTTCCGTGACGAGGCTGACGCGGCCCCACTGCCGCCAAGCCTCGACCCGCTCGACGGCGAAGCCGACGGCCTCGAAGGGCTGGGAGTCGGATGGATCCAGCGGCCGCTCGCATTGCATGTCGATCACCGCCGCGCCGCCGGCATCGCGATCGACCGCGATCTCGACCGTCGGCGCATCGGCCGTGCCGGCCCGGCTGACGATCGAGGCCGGGGCCCGCACACTTCGCAGCAGCGTCCGCGGCGGCAGGGCCACGCGAACGACCCGGCTGTCCGGCGGCAGGTTGGCCAGCCGGATCGTGGCATCGGTGAACGCATGGCGACCGTCGATCCGTACGACGCTCTCGACGGCCGCCTCAGGCACACCGTTCCAGCCCTTGTCGCCCGACGCAGACTCGGCGAGCCGGATGCGCACGTCACCGACGAGACCGGTGATCGTGGTCGTGCTGCCGCCCTCGGTGGCCGTGGTCGTGATCCGCTGCGGTGGCGGCTGCGGCTGGGCGGTGACCGCGGCCGCCGTGCGGGCCGAGAGGAGTTCCACGAATGACGACGTGGCCGCAGGCAAACGCAACGCCACCCCCTCGGAACCAGCCGCGCGATCGACCGCGACGCTCCCCCCGAGCACGACCGCATGCGTTGCGTCGCTGCCTTTGTCGGGAGCGTGATCGAACCAGAGGCGATAGCCGCCGGTGCCCGGATCGACGTCGATGACGAATCGGCCGGGACCTTCGTGACGAGCGGTGCCGGAAAGCAGCAGCCCCTGCAGCTCGAGCGGCACGTTCACCCAGCCGCTGCGGGTCTGCCGCACGGTGCATTCCACGACGGCGGCCGCGGTGGCTTGATCGTTCGTGAGGTCGAGCCGCACGAGGAGCCGCTCGAGCACTGCCGCCGGGGGCTGCAGCGTGCCGGGCAGGCCCTCCTGCATGCGGAACAGGTCGACGAAGTCGCGATAGCGGAAGCCGGGCACCGGCACGAGCCGGCCACCATCATCCTCCAGGTAAAATATCTCCGGCCCCACTTCGCCCACGCGGCGGGCCGCGTCGGGCCGGCGCTCCGGCTGCCGTTCGACCGCTGGGGGCTCGGCCGCCGGGACTTCGGCAGCTGACGGTTCGGCCACCGAGGGCTCGTCCGCCCTGAGCACCCGAGCGGCCTCCGCGCAGCCGACGACGAGGGCGCACCCAAGCACCGCCGCGCGGACCAGGCGAGTCGCGACCAACCGCATGACACACTCCAGTGCGCAAGCCTACCGCGCCCCCGGGAAACCCTTCCCAAAACCTCCCGCCTGCGCCCTTTCCGCAGGCCGCATAATCGTCACGACCGGCAGGGCGAGTACGGTTGACGTGTGCCGCCGGCGAGGAGACGGCAAAAGTCTCGTCGCGGTGGGCCGCGGCGGCCCAATGCTCCTCGAGCTTTCGCCGATCCCCTCGCCTCCTCGAAAGCCGCCATCAGGCACCACCTTTGACGCCGTGCAGCATGTCGCGAATCGCGCCAAAGACGGCACTGGAACTCGCGGCGATGAGCCCCGGTGAGTCGAGCGGTATGGCATCGCCCGGCTTGGCGGCCGCATGGCAGGGTCCGATCGCGGCCCCTGCTTCGCGGGCGATCAACAGCCCGGCGGCGACGTCCCAGCAGGCGATGCGGCGCACCCAGAACGCATGCAGCCTGCCACAGGCGACATACGCGAGATTGAGCGCCGTCGATCCGGTGCGCCGCACCGTGTGCACGTGCGGCAACACCGACAGAAAATCAGCCACGGCCTGCGAGTCCGCCGTGACGTGCGGCGGAAAGCTCACGGCAGCCAGGGCCTCTGCGGGATCGACCAGATCCGGCACGTGAATCGGACGGTCGTCGAGCCACGCCCCTCCGCCCTTCCGTGCCGAGAAGCACTCGTCCCGGAGCGGGTCGTAGATGCAGCCCACGAGCAGCTCGTCCCCCTCGGCGAGCGCCACCGACACGCAGTAGGCGGGGAAGTCGTGCACGTAATTGGACGTGCCGTCGAGGGGATCGACGATCCACCGCAGCCCGTGCCCAGCGTGCTCCGGCGTGCCCGATGGCGGCTGACCGCTCCCTGAGTCGGCCTCCTCCCCCACGAATCCGTGCGTCGGGAAGGCCGAGGTCACGACCCGGCGGATCTCGCGCTGCGCCGCATAGTCGGCCTCGGTCACGAAGTCGCGGGGTCCCTTTCGCGAGACGGCGAATTTTCCCCGCCACTCGCGAAGCAGCTGGCCCCCGGCCCGCGCCGCCTCGATGCAGACTGCCAGTGGATCGGAATCGGAACCGTCTGCCTGCGGCATGCGTTTCTCCCTGCGTCGCCTTTTCCTCGCCACGACTATTCAGCGCGGCTCTGCACCTTTTTAATGAATGTGGCGGCACGGTGTCGCCCGTTCCATCGTCCCGCGAGATTCACGCATGACCTCCTCGATGCCCGCCGCCTCCTGGCCCCTCGTCGGCTGGACCCTCGCCGGACACCGGGGCACCTGCCACATCGGCCGGGTCGTGGCCAGCGTCGATCTCGACGCTCCGGCGGACGGCCTGACCGTCGAATGGTCGCCCGCGGACACCAAGCCTGATCACCTGCTCGGGCTCGATCTCGGCTCGCGTTGCCCGCCCAACGACCACTGGCTGCGGGGTCCCGACATCACCGCCGCCTACGAGCCGAGCGACCAGCGTCAGCTGCGGGCGACCGCATTGTGGCGGCGGCACTCGAGCGAGCCCGACGTGGCAGCCTGGCAATTAATCGCCTCCGCGCAGACATCGCTGCTCGACAGCGACCCGGCCATCGCCGTCGTGAGCAGCATCACGGCGGCGGAATCGAGCTGCCTCGCCCGCGGCCGCGCCGCAACGTGGACGCAGCTCCGTGCCGACTCCCTTCCCGTCGCCGACGCCTCGGCCGTGCTCGTGCCGCGCTCGAACGGCTATGCCGTGCTCGTGGCGGCACATCCGGCCGATGCGCCAAACCTCACGGTGTCGCGCGAGCAAGGCCGAATCCGCCTCGTCTGCCGCCTGTTCACGCAGCAGCTCGAAAAGGGCGTGCTCCTTCGCAGCCGCGTGCTCGCGGCGGTCGGCCCGTCGGGCGATACGGCGTGGGCCGACCGGCTGCTCGCCGAGTTCCACGCCGCCCCGCCGCCGCTCACGACGTAAGAGAACGCCGCTTACCCTGTGCAGACTGCCAGTCTGCACCGTCCGGGGAAACCGATTCGCCACGTTTTTGGCGTGGCAGAAACCGGGCTCGCGACGTTACATTGCCCCCATCTTGCCTGGGCTGTGGCCCACCGGCGCTGGTCAACCTACGGATGGGGTGCCCTGGTGGCAGACATTCTCTTCGCATTCGACCCGGCGATCGATCGCCCGATCCCGACCCCCGAGGCCGCGCCGCCGGCCGTCTCGGAAGCAGTGGCCCGCGCCGCCGCCGACGCCCTCGAAGCAACCTTTACTGCGGCCCGGGCCGCCCGCAGCCGGGCGGTCGTGCTCTGTGGCCGGGTGCTCGACCCGCGGCGGGCCAGCCCGGCGCAGGCGGCGGAACTGCGGCGACAGATCGACGCCGCGGCCGCGACGGGCTGCCATACCGTGTTCATGGCCGATGACCCGCTCGACTGCGCCGAACTCCTGCGGATGCTCGGCGAGCCGGCTGGGCTGAGGTTCGCCACGCCGCAGGCCCCACTCATGCTCGACATCGGCGGGCTCGACGTGGAACTCGCCTCGGCCCGCAGTGTCGCGCCGCTCGACGGCGCGGCTCTCTCGACTGCGGCCCTCCAACGCCGCATCGTCGTGGGCTGGGACGCGGCATTCTGGCCTGCAGAACACGACGGCCCTGAAAGCCGCGACGGAATACACCGCGGCCCGTCCGCGTTCGCGGCCGCTGCTGCGGCATCACCGATCTGGTCGCATCCGAGCACGCTGCTCGTGTGGGGATCTCGAGCCCCACAGCCGTTGCCTCCGGGCATGCGGCATCTGCCGGCGCTCCAGGCACGATCGGCCCGCGAAGCCTCGGCCGGCGTCTGCTGCGGGCTCACGCTGCTCGACCGCGGCGAGCTTCGACAGGGGCTCGACCCGTACGCCGGCCTGGCTGCGCCGGCCACCGACTGGCGGAGCAGCTGGCAGGAGCTGACCACTCACCGTGTCGCCTGGCGGACACTCGCGATCGATTCACCAGCCGGCGGCGACGAGGAACTGGCGACGGCGATCTGGGGCGGGCTCGAGGCACTCGCCCCCGCGTCGCACGCGCCGCTCGAGATCGTGCACTGCTCGATCGCCTGCGGCACGAGCGTGGCCCGCCGGGTGCGGGTGGCCGAGATCGCCGCCGAGACACTCGCCCGCGTCCGGCAGCTCTACGACCCCAAGAGCTTTCGCGTCTGGTGTCGCGACCTCGTCGCCGATCCGGGCGAGTCGCTCGCCCCGCTCGGCCACACGCGGTCCGGCAGCCGGCCGGGCACCACCACCTCGTTCTCGTCGGCCCTGGCCGACATCGTCGCCACACTCGAACAGGATCCAACGCCGCCGATCCCCGCCGATCTCGCCCGCGAGGCCGGCTGGCTCGCACTGGAACTGGTCGAATCGACCTGAGGCCCTTGTCGGAGCGCCCCCATGTATATCGAACGCATCGCCGCCGAACGCTTCGGGGCCCTGTCGCGTGTCACGATCGACCGTCTCGGTCCCGGCGTGCAGGTGCTCTACGGCACGAACGAGACCGGCAAGACGACGCTGCTGGAATTCGTGCGGGCCGTCTTCTTCGGCTTTGAAGGACTGTTTCGCCGCGGCGTGCTCGATCCGCAGGTGCCCTGTGCGGGCCGGCTGCTCGTGCGGGTCGGCCCCGAGCAGACGCTCCTCTCGATCGAGCGGCGGCACGAGGGGTCACACATCGCGGCTCTCACCCGGGCCAGCTACGAGGATGACATCGTCGGCCTGGGAGGCGACGACGGCGACCTGATCGAGATCGCCGACATCACGCCCGATGCCCGGGGGCCGCGGCATCGCGTCTACCTTCAGGACCTCGTTGGCGGCATCGACGAGACCACGTTCACGAGCGTGATGGCCTTCGGGCTCGACGAACTGCACGAGCTCCGCACGCTCGAGCCGGAGGGCTGCGGCAGCCGGCTGTACGAGCTCGCCAGCGGGCTCGACCGCTCGAAGGTCTCGCGGGTGCTCGCCCATCTTCGAGATGCCATTGGCCGGCTCGACTCGCACGACCCGGCCGTCTCGCCGGTTGCCGCTCTCGAGGGCCGCCACCGCGAACTGCTCGACCGCCTGGCCGCGCTCGATGCGCCGGCGTTGGCGGCCGGCCGGCTCTGGGCCGAGCTCGCCCATCTGGAGGCCGAGATCCAGGGCATCGAGGCCCGCGTGGCCGAGGCGGTGCATTTCGAGGACGTGGTTCGCGGCGTGCTGCCGCTCGAAGGCCTGCACGCCGCCTGGCGGGCGACGGCCGAGAAGCTCGCGGCACTCGAGGCGGCGCCGCTCGTGCATCCGGATCGCGATGCCTGGAGGAGCGGCCGGCGCAAGCTCGTGAAGCTCGAGCGGCTGGCCCTGCGGCGCAAGAAGCGTCGGGCCAAACTGGCTCGCCAATTGAAGGAGCTGCCCGCCGAATCGGCCGTCTGGAAGAAGCGGACGATCGTGGCCGCGCTCTGCGAGGAGCTCCCGCGGCTGGAGCGGCTCCAGGCCGATGTCTCGCGGGCGGAAGCCCATGCCCGGCTCGCGGCGCGACGGTTCGGCGAGCAGGTCGGCATCGCCGGCCTGTCGCGGGTCGTGCCCGTGGCGGCGGCCATCGACGGATCCGACGAGTCGCTGCCCGACGTGCTCCTGCCGGAAGGCTTCGCCCAGTCGTTCGGTCCGCTCCGGGCCCGGGCTCGCGACTGCTCCCGCGCCTCCCGCAGCGTGAAGGAGGCCAAGCGCGGGCTGGCCGAGGTGCGCCGCTCGCTCGCCGAGTCGAAGGGCTCGATCAAAGGGGCCGGCGCCGCCCTCGGCGGAGTCACCATCGCGGAGGCGATCGCCCAGGCCGGCGACCGCACGGCCGCGCTCCGACGGCGGATCGCTTCGGGCGAACAGCTCGCCGATCTCGACCGCACCGTCGCCCGCCTGGAGCGGGAGGCGGCCGCCAGCCTCGAAGGGCAATTGATTCCGGTGCCGTGGCTCGTCGGCCTGGGAGCGCTGTTCGTGATCGGTGCCGGGATGCTGCTCTCGGGGCTGCTCCTGCCGGCGTCGGTCACCGGCTCGCTCGCCTATGCGATGGCCGCGCTCGGCCTCGCGGGAACGGGCGTGGCTTCGATCACCACCTGGTCGCTCGACCGCTCGGCCTCCACGCGGCTCGAAACGGCGAGACGGCAGCTGGAACTGGCCCGCAAGCAGCGGGACGACGTCGCCGGCCAGTGCGGACTGCTCGACGCCAAGCTCGTCCCCGATGCGGCCCAGTCGCTCGAGCGACGGCTCGCCCTGGCCCAGGCCGAGCTCGACCGGCTCGAAGAGCTCGCGGCCCGCGAAGGCTCGATGCACGTGCTCGCCGACCGCGTCACCGCGGCCGAACAGGCCCTGACCCGGGCCATCGACGACCGCAAGGCGGCGCGGGCCCGCTGGCGGAAGTCACTGGAGCATCGCGGCCTGCCTCCGAACCTCTCGCCCCGCGAGGTGCGGCAGATCGCCGCGCATCGCCACACTCTCCTCACGCTCGACGACGACCGCCGCCGGCTCTCCGAAGAGGCGCGGAACAAGCGGGAGGAAGTGGCGGCGTTCGGCCGACGGATCGACGAACTGCTCGTCGAGTGCGAGCTGGTGCCCGAATCCACGCCCCTCGACCATCTGCGGCTCCTGCAGGAGCGGCTCGACGCCGACAAGACGATCGTCCGCCGCCGGGCATCGCTCACCCGCCGCCTCGAACTCGCCCGCCGCAAGCATCGCCATTCATTGCGGCAGGTGAAGGTGGCCGATCGCGGCGTCCGCGAGTTCTACGCCCGCTGGGATGTGACGAGCGAGCAGGAGTTTCTCGCCAAGGTCGACCGGCGGCCGGAGTACGAGCAGGCCAAGCTCGACGCGGAGATGGCCGAGACGGCCTGGCGGGACGCCCGTCGCCGCGCCACGGAGCCGGCCGACATCGATCGCTGGCTGGCGGAGACCAACCTCGTGCCGCTGGCCCGGCGGCTGGCCGACGCTGCTGCCGCCACGGCGAAGCAGCGGGCCGCGCTCACCGCCGCCGTCGATCGCCGCAAGGCCGTCGTGGCCAAGGTCGAGGCGGCCGCCCACGACCGCTGCACCGAAAGCCTGCAGGCCGACCTGGCCGACGTCGAGGAGCAGCTGGCGCAGCAGGTCGATCGGCGCCGCGTGCTCGAACGGGCCCGGCTGCTGCTGGAAGAGACGCGGGCCGCCGTCGCCCGCGACCATCAGCCGCCGGTGCTGCGGGAGGCCTCCCGCTGGCTCGCGCGGCTCACCGAGGGCCGCTATCCCTCGATCACCACGGCGATCGACGAGGCCCGACTGGAGGTTCACGACGCCGACGGCGTGCTCTGGAATCCGGAACGGCTCAGCCGTGGCACGCGGGAGCAGGTGTTCCTGGCGCTGCGGCTGGCGTTGATCCGCGATCTGGGCCGCCACGACGTGAGCCTGCCGATCGTGATGGACGATGCGCTCGTGAACTTCGACGACTCGAGGGCGCGGTCGGCGGCCCGCGTGCTCGTGGAATTCGTCGCCGAGCAGGCCGCCGGCCGCCAGATGCTGGTGCTCACCTGCCACGAGCATGTGGCAAGGATCTTCCACGACGCCGGCGCCCACGTGCGGTCGTTCAACGATGCAACGCCGATCTGGGGACGACGGGTGCCTGCGGTGCCAGCCGTCGTGGCCGTGCCCAGCCCCCCGCCGGTGATCATCGAGCCGGAGCCACAGCCCGTGGCGATCTCCGAGCCAGTGGCTCCCATCGAGCCCGTCGCCACGATCGATACAGGCGACATGTGGCCGGCCGAAGCATTCTTCTTCGGCTCGCAGGCTGCGACCTCGACACCGCCGCGGCCGCCGAAGCGATCGTCATCGCGGCAAAGACGGTAACGTCCGGCGACCGTGCGGCCGGATCATCCCCCTGCTTGCGCATGGGGGCTTGTATCGAATCGTTGCATAGAAGCCCCCAGGCGCAAGCCGGGGGAATCCTTGCATAGAAGCCCCCGACGCAAGCCGGGGGATCACGCCGGTGCCGACTCACACCTTCACATATCCCTGCTGGATATCCCGCAGGTAGCGCTGCCGCATCGCACCGAGCAGCATGCCGAGATAGGCGTTGGCGGCGAGCGAAAGAAAGAGTGCGATCAGGCTGCCGATGAGCCAGCCCCACGGCCGATCATTCGCGACCACCGTCGGGGTGGCGATGTCGGCCCGCGCCGTCGTGGCGGCGACGGGCAGCGCCTTCCGCGGCCGCTTGGCCGCTTCGATCACCGATCGCTCCACGTCCCGTGGCCAGTTGTCGGCCACGTAGATCTTCACCCGACGCACATCGCGGGCGTCCTCGGGCACATCGCTGGTGAACTGGTACGGGCTGTCGCCCCGTCCACCGCTCCGCACGAGGTCGGGCTCGACCCGCACGAGATAGTCGCCGCCCCCCTCGTCGCTCGGCACATAGGCCGCCTCGATGCCCATCGCCAGCAGCATGGCGACCGCCATCACGCAATCAAGAATCATCGGTCACAGACCTCCGGGGGTGAATCCGACGGGAATTTCAACCTCCGGGACCGGTGCCATGCAACTCGGGGCGCGGATTTTTCCCTGAAGCGGCCGCGATTCGGGCCTCATCGGCCAGGCTGTCGAGTTCCACCTGGAGCATGGTCAGGGCCGCCTGGAGGAAGGCGACCGCGATCGGACCCACGAAAATCCCGATCGGACCGAGGGCTCCGACCCCCCCCAGCACGCTCAGGAGCGCGAGCAGCGGGTGCAGCTTCGACTGCCCGTGCAGCACGATCGGCTTGATGATGTTGTCCACGGTGGACACGACCGAGACGCCCCAGAGCGCGAGGCCGGCGGCGGCCCAGCTGTCCTTCACGAAGAACAGCAGGTAGAGGCTCGCCGTGCCCCACACGGCCGCCGCCCCGACGAACGGCACGAGCGCGCCGAAGAAGGTGAGCAGCGTGAGCAGGAATACGTTGCCGAGCCCGGCCACGTAGAAGCCGAAGCCGGCTAGCACCGCCTGCACGATCGCGGCCAGCAGCGTCGAGCTCACGACGGCCCGGCTCACCTCCTCGAACTCCTGCAGCAGCTGCCACTGATACCGCACGTCGAGCGGCACGAGCCGCGTGACCGCCTCCAGCATCCGTCGGCCGTCGGCGAGAAAATAGAAGAGGCTCACGGTCATCACGATCAGGCCGATCAAAATTTTGCCCAGGGCCACGGGCGCCCGCTTCGCGATCGGCCCGATCAGATCCTCCGCCAGCTTCTTCAGTTCTGCATTCACGTCCTCGGCCGTGAGGTGCAGCCCCACCGCCTCGTTGACGCTGGCAACGAGCCCGTCGAGCACCTTCGGATCGAGCCGCACCCCTTCCTCGCTCCGCACCATGGCGACGGCATCACCGCCAGCGCGGGCCACGAGCAGGGCCAGCGGCACGAGCACGATCAAGAGCACGAACAGCGTCGTGAACGCGGCGGCGGCCCATTCGGGCAGCTGGAACCGGTCCCGCAGCCACCGATGAAGCGGCCCGAAAATCACGACGAGCATCGCCGCCAGCAGCAGCGGCAGCAGGAAGCTCTGCATCACCCGCAGCGAGAGGAGGCCGAACACGACCACGAGGCCGAGCAGCACCCCGAACGAAACCATCCGTGTCATCCGCGACTCCGTGTTGCCGAATCACCGCGAGCGAAGCTGGCCTCCGACCGGCACAAGCATACCGAAAGCCGGCGTCAACTCGCCCAAAACGCCGACCGGGGGCACGTGCTCGCCGCCGGCGGATTTTGACGACGCGTGCTCGATCGGTGTGGTGAGCCAACTCTGGCAGTCAAAATTCACCGGCGGCTGCGCGCGACCCCCGGCCGGCTTCCCTCTGCCCGAAAATGCGGGTCGCTTTGCGAGGGGCTGCCCATGCCCCGGGAGCCGGCGTATGCCGACCAGCGCAGCCAGGATGGCGAAGCGCAGGCGGCATCGAGTGAGCGCAGGGCAGGATGCCCGTAGCGAACGTCCGGCTCTCGGGGCGTGGGCAGCCCCGAGCCGCCACAGGCGCCGCCGACTTGGGCGCCACCAATGCGTCAGGGTATCTTCTCACGGTTTCGCCCCGCCCTCCGCCCGCACCGAGTCCCGACATGGCCGAGCCCGACGTTTCGCTCGTGGTTCCGGTTCGCGACGAGGCCGGCAACATCGGGCCGCTCATCGCCGAGATCCGCGGGGTGCTCGACTCGGCCGGCCTGGCCTGGGAGCTGTTCGTCGTCGATGACGGCTCGACCGATGGCTCGTGGGAGGAGCTGTCGGTCGCCGCGGCGGCCGATCCGCGTGTCGTGGCGGTGCGACACGATCGCGGCCGCGGCAAGTCGGCCGCGCTCGTGAATGGTTTCGCCCGCACCCGCGGCCGCCACGTCGTGATGCTCGACGGCGACGGCCAGGACGATCCGGCCGAGATTCCGAAGCTGATTGCCCGGCTCGACCGCGAACCGGCCGTCGGCCTCGTCAATGGCTGGAAGACGCCGCGGCTCGACCCGTGGCACAAGACGCTGCCGTCGCGGGTGTTCAACGGCCTCGTCGGCTGGCTCACGGGCCTGAGGCTTCACGACCACAATTGCGGGCTCAAGGCGATGCGGGGCGACGTGGCTCGCGGGCTCGCGCTCGACACCGACATGCACCGGTTCATCACGGTGCTCGCCTGGCTGGGCGGCCATCGCGTGGTGGAACAGCCCGTGCATCATCGGCCCCGCGTGCGCGGCCGATCCAAATATGGGCCGGCTCGATTCTTCACGGCCCTGGCCGACCTTTCCAAGGTCGCGGCCCTCGTGCCGGAGAGCCGACGGACGCGGGGCGAGTCGCGGGCCCGGCTGCGGCATGGTGTGTATGCGATCCTGGCAGCCGTGGCCCTCGGCGGACTTGTCGGCCGGATCGGATCCGTCGCCAGCGTCGACAAGCTCGCCCTCGAAAAGCGGCTCGTCGACGAGGCGGTCGCCAAAGCCGTCGCCGCGGGCCTCGATGTCGATCCCCTGAGCGTCCGCGACCGCGTCGAGCGGGAGAAGCGGCTCATGCGGCCGTTTCTTTCGGCGAATGACCGCAGCCGCTGGATGACGATCCGCAGCCTCGTGGAGCGGGGCACCTTCGCGATCGACGAGATCGCGGCGGAGCCGGGCTGGGACACGATCGACGCGGTCGTACACCCAGACGCGACCGGGAAGCTCCGACTCTATTCAAGCAAGCCACCGCTCCTGGCGGTGCTCTGCGCGGGCCCCTACTGGCTCGTGCACAAGGCCACGGGCTGGACGCTCGGCGACCATCCGTTCGAACTCGGCCGCGGCCTGATGCTCCTGTTCGGCGTCGTGCCGCTCGCGCTCGTGATCCTGTTCGCCTGCCGGATGATCGACGCCGTGGGCACCACCGACTGGGGCCGCATCTGGGCGGCCGCGGTCATCTGCTGCGGCACGTTCCTCACGACGTTCGCGGTCGTGCTCACCAACCACCTGCCGGCGGCGGCATGCGCCGCCGCGAGCGGCTGGCTCGTGCTGCGGATCCGCAACGACGGCCTCCGATCCTGGTCGGCCTTCGCCGGGGCCGGCCTCGCGGCGGCCCTCACGGCGGCCTTCGAACTGCCCGCCCTCGCCTGGCTCGTGGCCGTGCTCGTGATCCTCGCCCGCAGCGACCTCCGCCGCACGCTCGCCGCGACGATCCCCGCAACAGCCCTCGTGGCAGCGGCGTCACTCGGCACCAACTGGCTCGCCCACGGCACCGTCTCGCCTCCGTATGCCCATCGGGAGGCCACGCAGGCCGCCGCCGACGCCCAGTCCACGACGGCCGAGGGCGACTCGTGGAATCCAAACAACTGGTACGACTATTCCCTCGCGTTGCCCAACGGCAAACGGCTCGTGAGTTACTGGCGGTCTCCCAAGGGCGTCGACCGCGGCGAACGCTCGCCTGCCGCATACGCGTGGCACGTGCTGGTCGGCCATCACGGCATCTTCTCGCTCACACCGGCGTGGCTGCTGGCCGTGCCCGGACTGGCGATGTTCATGCGGCGCCGGCGCACGGGCCGCGACGGGCAGGCCGACCTCGCCGCGGCGATC
>JBILVW010000261.1:0-4660 GCA_044370205.1 Pirellulales bacterium
CCCCGATGCTCCAGGCCCAAATGCTCCAGGCGACGCTGCCACCGGATCACCAGGCGCGCCGAGCTACTGGGCCCTGTCGCGGACGCCCCTCACGAGCCTCGTGTTCTCGCTGCCGCTGGTTCTGGCCTACGAGGGAGGCGTGCTCTGGCTCGGCCGTGGCACGCCTCGCAACGGGGCCGACGTGTGGCTGCGGCAGCTGCTCGACGCCTGCGGATTCGGGGCCTATTTTTTGCTGCCGGCACTCACCGTCGTGGGGCTGCTCGCCTGGCACCACGTCGAGCACGATCGCTGGCATTTCAGCCCGGGCGTGCTCCTGGGCATGGCGGGGGAGTGCGTGCTCTGGGCCATGGCGCTCATCGGGATCGCCCGTTTCCAGCAGGAGGCCTGGCCGCTGGGCCTGGAGGGTTGGCCGCTGCCCGTGGCGGCCGCGGGCATGTGGGAGGGTGTGTTCGCACGAATCGTCGGCTACTGTGGCGCCGGGCTCTACGAAGAGGTGCTGTTCCGGTTGCTGCTCTTGCCGGTGGTTGCCTGGCTGCTTGGCAGGCTCGGTATGGGCCCGATCGCCGCCGCCGGGCTCGCCATTCTCGCCACGAGCACGCTCTTCAGCCTCGCCCACTATGTCGGGCCGCTCGGCGACACGTTCGAACTCTACAGTTTCACCTTCCGCCTCGCGGCTGGCGTGTTCTTCGCGGTGGTATTTCTGCTCCGCGGTTTCGGAATCGCCGCGGGCACGCACGCCTTCTACGACCTGCTCGTCGGGCTCGTGTGACCGCGTTGCAGGCGGGCATCATGGCCTGCCCGGCACGAGGCTTGGTGCGTTGCGCCCGCGAGTTTTATACTTTCCGGCAACACGTGTCGGTCGCGGGAGCCCCCTGCTTCCCACGTGCACCGCAGAGGAGAGTCATCGTCGTGTTGTCGGTCCGTCCCAAGGCAGCCGAGCTCGTGTTTCAGCTGTATGGGAGGGTCGTGCACCCGGAGCTGTTCGAGATCTGTGCCTCACGCTCGATCGACCGCGGTGGCTATGCCGCGACGATCGCCATCACCACGGCCGGCCACATGCTCACCTGGCATCGCGAGGGGCTGACGCTCACCGAGGTGGCCACGTCGGCGACCCAGCCGCTCCCTCTCAAGCGGCGGCTCCTGTCGCACCCGATCGCCGGCGAGCGGGGCGATCGGCTGGAGTGCCGCGGCGGCGTGACCTACCAGACCTGCTTTCAACTCGAGACGGTCGCCGACGACGTGCTCTGGTCGTTCCAGCAGGAGCTGGTCGCCGCCGGCGTAAAACGCGGACTCGTGCACCGCTTTCAGGATGGCGGTCGGCTGGCCCTCGGCGCCGTCAGCTTCATCGACATCGAAACCCGGCCTCGCGGCCTGCTCGTGCAGGCGTTCCACACGTTTCCCGAGGATCGGGCGATCGTGAAGAGCCAGTCGCTCTTCGAATTCGCGTGACCACGCCGCCCGCCTCTTCCTCGAACCGCCAACCCGGAACCGCCATGCCCAAGTCCACGCCCCAACCCGCGTCGCCGACCGCCGAGCCCCGCCGCAGCCGCGTGCTCATCGCCGACGACAACGAGCCCAACCGCGAGCTGCTCGAGGTCTATCTCGCCGACGTCGACTGCACGATCGCGACCGCCGTCGATGGCCGCGACACGCTCGACAAGGTGACGAGCTTCCAGCCCGACGTGATCCTGCTCGACGTGATGATGCCCAAGCTCTCGGGCTTCGAGGTCTGCCAGCAGCTCAAATCGAATCCGGCGACGAGCCGGATCATGATCCTGATGGTGACGGCCCTCGGCGAGCTCGGCGACATCGAGCGGGCCGTGGAGGCGGGCACCGACGACTTCCTCTCGAAGCCGGTCAACAAGGTGGAGCTGGTGAAGCGGGTCGAAAACATGCTCAAGCTCCGCCACGTCAGCGACGAGCTGGAACGGCTGCGGAGCTACATCCGCACGATGGACGACGACCAGCCGCCGAGGTGACGCGGTCACTCGCGCCATGATCCCCGTGCTTGCGCATCGGGGCTTGTATGAACCGTCTCCCATACAAGCCCCCAGGCGCAAGCCGGGGGATGGTTCGGGATGCCACGCCAAATCATCCCCGTGCTTGCGCATCGGGGCTTGTATGAACCGTGTCCCATACAAGCCCCCAGGCGCAAGCCGGGGGATCGTTCGGAATGCCACGCCGGGGGATCACCCCCGTCGATCACGTCCCGGGCCGGAGCCCGACGTGCTCGAGCACGCGGACCGTGGCGGGCGACTTGTTGAGCACGTAGAAATGGATGCCGGGCACCCCCGCCTCCACAAGCTCCTCCACCTGCCGCGCCGCCAAGGCCACGCCCGCCTCGAACTGGGCCGCCTCGTCGTCGCCCGCCGCCTCGAACTCCCGCGTGAATGAGTCGGGCAGCCGCGCCTTGCAGAGGCTGGCGATCCGCCGAATCTGGGCGAAGTTGGTCACGGGCATCACGCCCGGCACGATCGGCGCGGTGATGCCAAGGGTGTCGCATCGCTCGCGAAACCGCAGGAAGTCGGCGTTGTCGTAGAAGAGCTGCGTCACCACGACGTCGCCCCCCGCATCGCACTTCCGTTTGAGATTTTCGAGATCGGCGTCTTGGCTCACGGCCTCCTGGTGCGTTTCCGGATAGCCCGCCACGAGGATGCCGAACTCCGGGAACTCGCTGCGGATGAGGGCCACCAGCTCCGACGCATACCGCAGGCCACCGGCCACGGGCGTAAACGACGTCTCCCCCTTCGGCGGATCACCCCGCAGAGCCACGATCGCCGCCACGCCCCGGTCGCGGGCTTCCCGCAAATAGCCGCGGAGCTCGTCCACGGAGCTGCCCACGCACGTGAGATGGCTCGCGACGGGCACGTCGTGTCGGGCCCGTACGCCGGAGATCACGTCGAGCGTCTTCGACTGGGTCGAACCGCCGGCGCCGTAGGTGCAGGTGATGAGCGCCGGCTCGTAGGCCATCAGCTCGTCGACGGTCTGCCACATCACGGCCTCCGACTCGGGCGTCTTCGGCGGGAAGAGCTCGAAGGAGAGTCCGAACCGGCCGGCGGTGTAGGCGTCCCGAAGCGTCATGGTCTGGTTCATCGTGGCCTGGATCGACGTGGCCTGGATCAACGTGATGCCGTATCCTAGCCCGCCCGCGGCGAGAGCGGAATCAGCCGGCCAGGGGACAGGCGATGGCCGCCAGCAGCTCACGGTCGGCGGGGAGCAGGTCGAGCCCCCGCCGGGCCATCATCCGCCCCAGCGCCGTCGCCACCTGTTCGGCGGTGGAGCGGCTGCTGCGGGGGTCGCCCGCCAGCATAGTGTGGAATGCAGGCACGGTCTCCGGCACGCTCCCGCCCACGGTGGCCGCCGGCCCGATCCGGCAGCCGCAGGGGAGCGACGAATGGATTGCCGTCTTCGCGAAATCGCCGACGAGCGCGCCCAGGAACTGCCGCCCCGTGTCGATCTGATCGACGCCGCCGTCGCACCGCGGCTCGTGAAGGCGGATGGGGCCATAGCTCGTCTTGAGGTTGCTCGTGATCGTGCCCGCGGCGAGGTTCGCCCAGCTGCCCACGTGGCTGTGGCCGAGGAAGCCGTCGTGGGCCTTGTTGGAGAAGGGCTCGAGCACGCTCGCCTCCACCTCGCCACCCACACGGCAGCCGCGGCCCACCGCCGTGCCGCCCCGCAGCCAGGCGTGCGGGTTCACGCGGGCGCCTGGTCCGATCCACACCGGACCATCGAGACAGACAAACGGCGCGATCTCGGCACCGGACTCCACGACGACGGGGCCGACCCGCACCACCACCATCTCGTCCACGCGGCCACCGTCGGCCACGAACAATCCCGGCCGCACCTCGCGATAGCTGCCCGAATCGAGCCTCATCGTGAGTGAGCCGGTGATCGCGTGTTCGTGTGCGGCGACGATGTCGTGGCCCGCGGCAAGCAGCTGAAGTTCGGCATGCGCCGCGGGCAACGCCAGCGACTCGATCATCGCGACGGGATCTCCTGCTCCGCCGAGCAGCGATTCGATCACCGCACGATCGGGACCGCTGCCATCGGCGGCGAGATGCAGCACCGCGGCGGTGATGGTGCCGTCCTGTCGCACGGCGGCACGGTGGCCAGCCTCCACGAGGCTGCGGAGCGCGACGACGTTCTCACGGCTGGGCACGACGCGGGCGTTGACGAGCAGGGCGACGGCGCCGTGCCGCGAGGCGGCAGGCTGCAGCTGCGTCGCATCGGCCGCGCCGCCCCAGAGCGCGACTCGACCGCCGAGGCCGGCAAGGTGGGCCTGGAGATGCGGCCGCACGGCCCGATGGACGCTCCCGAAATGCCCGAGCACCTCGACGAGCGTGTGTGAACCGATCGTGAGGTCGCAGGCCGGCCGTGCGGCGACGAGCACCCCGAGCCTGGTGACGGCGGCATCCTCGAACACGACGACGTTCATGCTGGCACTCCGGGCGGCCGCTGCCCCGGCACGGGGGCGTTGCGGCAACGAGGGAAGTACTCTACCGCGGCTGGCAATCGGCCGCGTATCGGCGTAGGCTTCGACGGCGATCGACGCCTCTCACGAGCCGGAGTGGCGGAATGGCAGACGCGGCGGACTCAAAATCCGTTGCCCGCAAGGGCGTGTGGGTTCAAGTCCCACCTCCGGCACTTCTGAAAAACACCC
>JBILVW010000262.1:0-4647 GCA_044370205.1 Pirellulales bacterium
TGGTTCACCTACTACTACTGGCTCGACGACGCGAAGATGCCCGACTTCGCCCGCACCGTGGACATCCACCGCAAGCCGGGCTACGACCCGGCGGAGCTGTTCGTCGATCCCACGCTCGCGATGCCGAAGCTGCGGATCGCCTGGACGCTCGCCCGCAAGCTGCTCGGCTTCCGGTATCTCATGAACGTGATCGGCACCGATGCGTCGATCATTCGCGGCTCGCACGGTCGGCTGCCCGCCCGCGCCGCCGACGGTCCCGTCTTCCTCTGCACCGATCCGTCGCTTCGCCGCGACGCGCTCGCGATGACCGACGTCCGCGACACGCTGCTCGACCTCGTCGCCCGCCGGTAGGTGCAGACTGGTAGTCTGCACATGGCGGCGCCAGGAGGTTTGGGCCGATCAGCGGCGTTTCCTCTTGGCCGGCGTCGTGGTTGGGGCCGGCTGTGCGGCCGCGGTCTTGAACAGCCTTACGGCCTCGACGGTCGCGCCGTTCGAGGTCGCGTTGCGGCCGCTGCTCCCGACAATGGCGTTCGGCGATCCGGCATAGGTGGAGAAGGCGAAGGTGTAGAGCCCCTTCTGCTGCTTCGTGCGGTTGATCGTCCCGATCTGAATCGCCCCGATCGAGGTGCCGCGGAGCGAACGGGAGCCGATCGACACGTCGCGGGCGAGCCCTGGGAGGGCGCCGGCGGTGAAAGTTCCCATCTGCGCCAGACTCGGCAGGCCCTTGGGCAGCGTGAGCGTGCCGCCCACGGAGAGGTTGCCCATCGTCGTGATCGAAGGCATGTCGAGCGAGGCGTTGCCATCGACCGTCACGGTGCCGAGCTTCGAGACCGTGCCGCTGAGCACGAGGTCGGCGGCCGAGAGCCCGCCCGGCGCGTCGATCGTCACGTTGCCCACGGTCGAGGCGGCCAGTGCGAGCGTGATCACCGTGCCGGAGTCGAGGTTCGTGAACGAGAGCGGGCCGATCGAGCCGCCGGCGGCGTCGAGCGTGAGTCCGGTGGAGTTGGCAGTAGAGATCGAAACCGGGCCGATCGTGGTGGGTGTGGGGGCGGCAGGCTGAATGGCCGCGGAGGCCGCCAGCACCACGGGCTGGCCCGAGACGATGAACACCGCCCCGAGCGTGCGGCCCTGGATCGTGATCGCGCCGATGCCGGCGAAGGCCTTGAACACGCTCGTCAGCACGGCGTAACCGGCCCCGACGTTGGCAAGGAACCCGGTCTGCGAATGGATCACGGTCACGTTGCCGATCGTGCCCGTCCAGGCCGTGAAGGTGGAGAGTGCAACTGCGTTGATGCCCTGCTGCGCGTCGTCGGTGAGCCGGACGGTGATGTCGCCGATGCTCGACCCGGAGAAGACGCTCCCGGTGACACCGCTGGCGTTGCGGCCCGGCACGCGGACGGTGATGTCGCCGAGCACGCCTGGAACGTTCGTGAACGAGAGGTAGTCGAAGTCGGCGACGAAGGTCGAGGCCGTGATGCCCGTGCCGATCGAATCGACGGTCACGTCGCCGATGCCGGCGGCCGCGATGAACGACGAGCCCGTGATCGCCACCGGCACGATCGTCCAGGCGAGCGCCCGGCCCGTGTTCACCGTGATGTTGCCGATCGTGGAGGTGTAGGCATTCTGGTCGAGGTCCAAAACATTGGCGAAGAACGAGCTGGCGAAGATGCCGGAGGCGCCGCTCGTGGTGACGGTGATGTCGCCGATGGCGCCCGCCGAGCCGGCCAGAAACGCCGTGTTCTCGATGCCGGTGCCGAGTCCGAGCTGGGCCGAGGAGCGATTGCGGACGAGCACGTCGCCAATCGTGCCCGTGTTGTCGAAGTTGCCTCGCCCGTCGTAAACGGCAGTGCGGGCCGTGAACGTCGAGCCGAAGATCGCGTTGCCCCCCTCCACCGTCTGCACGTCGGCGTAGACGTTGCCGATGTTCGCGGCCTCGAAGGTCGACTCGACGATCGCCGATGAGTCCTCGAGGTTGCGGCCCGCGGCGACCGCCGTGATGCCCGCGATGTTGCCGGACGCGAGCCACGGCCGCAGCGAGCCGAGCTGCTGCGGCGTGTAGTCGCCGTCGGAGTCGGCGGTGAACGTCGACCCCACGATCCCGCCGGCGCCTTTGCTCGTGGCCGTGACGAGGCCGATGTCACCGATCGCCGTGAAGGTCGAATCGACGATCGCGTTGGCGAGGGCATCGGTGCCCCCCGCGACGGCCGTGATCGAGCCGAAGTTGCCCTTGGGATCGAAGGCGTCGGTGTCGGGGGGCGGATTCGCCGGGTCGAGCAGCACGATCCGGCCCGGTGCGGTGAAGACTGCGCCGTCGATCGCATTGCCCCCCTTGGTGGCCTCGGCGTAAATCGCCCCAAAGTTGCCCCGCGTCTGGAACTCGCCCCCCAGGATCGCGGTGGCGTTGAAGGCCTTCACCGTCAGGCTGCCGATGTCGTCGGAGGCGCGGATCTTGCCGTCGATGATACCGTGGCCGTTGATCGAGCGGACGTTCACCGTGATCGAGTCGATGCCGCCGGAAAAGGCTCGGATCTCGCCGGCCAGGATGCCGTTGCCATCGAGGCCCCCGTGAACCGTGGCATTGATCGCGCCGATCGAGCCGGCATACACGTCCACGTCGGAGAGAGCTGTGAGGCCGTTGGCGCTCGCGGTCGCCGTCACACCGGCAATCCGGCCGTTGCCGACCTCTTCCTCGTCGAGGTCCGTCGCCTGGAAGCGGGCGCTCACGATGCCGCTGCCCCCGGCCGCCCCACCCTGGCCGGTGACACTGCCGATCGAACCGTAGAGGGCGTCGAAGGTGCCGCCGTTGATGCCGCTGCCGTCGAGGCTTGCGATGCCCGTGATCGGGCCGATGTCGGTCTGGGCCACGACGGTGAGGTCGGCGAGCCCGTCGAGCCAGCCGAAGCCCGAGACGGCACCAATGCCGGCCTGACGGCTCACGATCTTCGTGGACTCGATGCCGGTTCCGCCGGCTGAACGGCCCAACACGCCGCCGACCGTGCCGGCAACAAAGTTCGAATCGATGATGCCCGCGCCAGCCAGTGCGCCAAACTCGCCATACGACGTGCCCACGACGTTGGTGATCGACTCGCCCGCCTCTATCTTGAGCGCCTCGATGGCTGGGCCCGTGTGGGACTGGGCAACGACGCCCGCCACGGTGCGGCCGGCGACGATGCTCGTGTCGGAGATGCCGAACCCGGTCAGGCTGCCGAAGACGTTGATCGGCCCCACGTCACGGCCGGCCACCAGCGACGACCCCTGCAGGCCCCCGTTGGGCACGTTCAGGCCCGCGATGTCGAAGCCCGCCGCGATATATGCACCGAGCACGTCGCCGGTCGGCACGGTGATCAGCCCGATGTCGGTGCCGGCCTGAAAGCGGCCGGATAAGTCACCGCTGCCGGCGTTGATCGCGCCGATCGACGTGCGTGAATAGGCGATGAACGTGCTGTCGAAGCCGTCGGCCGAGAGGTCGCCGATGCCCGCGGCCGATACGATGCCGATCGCCCCCAGGCCGTCGATCGCGATGCCGGCGATGTCGGCGGTGGTGCTCGTGTTGGTGAACGAGCCGACGAAGGTGTCGGGGAGGAAGATCGTGTCGAGCTTCGAGTCTCTGTCGGAACCCGAGATGCCGCCGCCGGCCGTGATCTGGCCCGTGATCAACGAGCCATCGGCGAGCGGGAAGCCGAGATGCAGGTGGCCGGCCGAGTTGATGAAGCCCTTGAAGGCGGCGGGCAGGTTGATCGCGAAGTCGTCCGCGGCGTTGCGGGTCGTGATCTCGCCGGCGATATTCGCCACCCGCACGGAGCCGATGCTGTCGGCGCGGATCGCGCCGCTAAGCGAGCTCCGCAGGCCCACGACGGAGCCGATCCGGCCCGAGACGTTGATCACGCTGCGGAAGTCATTGGTGACCGACGTGTCGTAGGGATTGTTCGTGAGAGCGCTGATCGCCCCGTTGATCACGAGCGAGTCGATGCTCTTGGCCTGGATGCCGCCCAGGTCGATGAGTCCCGTGACGGGGTTGTACATCGTGGTGTCGGCGGCCTGCTGGTTGTTCTGGGTGTTGATCCGGTCGATGAGCGGGGCCTGGCCGGCATCGAGCGTGATCGAGCCGACGTCGATCCCTGCCAGCGAGATCGAATTCACGACGGCGGCCGAGAGCTGCACGCCGCCGATGGCCGCCATGCCTCTTCGGCATCGAGGAAGGCCACGTTCGTGTAGCCGGGCGAATACATCGTGGCGAAGCCCGTGCCGGGCTGGGTGGTGAGCTGATTCGGCGTCACGACGATTTGCAGGCCGTTGTTCACGGTGAGCCCGGTGAGCGTGATCCGCGTGGCGTCGGCGTTGTCGGTGGCGATGCCGGCGAGCTCGACGGTGAAGCCGGCTCCGCCTGCCACGGCGCCCGTCAGCGAGACGGTCACGGTATCGCCGTCGGCGTCGGTCCAGGTGGCCGTCGAGTCGTAGACGGTGCCCGGCGTGATCGCGAGCAGCCGGCGGTTTTCGAGGGTGTCGAGGCCCAGGCGGGCGGGAGCGCGGCGGGAACGGCGTGCAAACGGCGAGCGCATCGAGAAACTCCGGGGATCGGCTGGCCACGTCGTGCCGCGCGCAGCCTGACGAGACCCTAGCCCACGGTTTCGGGCAGGTCAACAAATT
>JBILVW010000263.1:0-4646 GCA_044370205.1 Pirellulales bacterium
CAACCCGACCGGGCTGGGCGGGACGACCAGTTACGCCGACGGCATCTGGGACATGCTCATGGTGCCGAATGATCCGACCGGCAACGTGCTCGCCAACACCGGCGAGATCGGCAAGGAAAAGTAGCGGCCCGCGGCGGGCCTACGGCGGCGTCACAGCCTGGCCGTCATCAATCCAGGCCAAGCGTTGCCAGGTGCCGTACGGGCTCGCTGTGCTTGAATCGATCGAATCATCGATGAATTGCACGCGGCTGTCGCAGAAGAGGACGTTCACGCCGCCGCGGTGCCGGCTACGCGGGGCGGCGAAGCCGTCGATGCCGCGTTGTTCGGCGGACAACGAGGAGTTTCCCGGCTGACATGGAAGATTGAGCTGGGGACGGTTGTTGACCGACGCAGTGTCCCAGCAGCCCCAGTCATTTGGTCTGTCCGATATGCCGCCGATACGTCGCGGATGGAGCATGTCTGGAGTGGCGGCATTCGGCCCCGATGCGACGGTCATGATCTGCATCGCCGCGTCGTTCGACCAGAACGCTCCTCGACCATCCAAATCACTCACGCCACGAAGTCCTTCGGCAACCGCGATGGTATTCGCAAGCCCGTCTTTGATCGATTGGGACGCCGTACCCTGACCGTACCCGAAGACGGCCCGACGGTCGAACGCGGCAGTGCGCGGCGGAAGGGAGCGCACGAGCGAGTTGGTCCACGAACCGCTGACAACCGGATTCTGCCCGACATACGACAACCCCTCGGAGACGCTCGTCCCCGAAAAAAGCCCGAGATAATTTGACTTCGCAAGCCGGAGAGTGCCTCGCGCAATGCTCCCGCCATAGTTGGGCGTCGTCCACAGGCCGGAAGCCTGCGTGTCGGAAGGACAAAGCAGCGGTTGCAGTGGCACGCCGTTCACGCGGCTATACAGCCTTTGTGCCGTTCCCGAATCCGTCAGGTTGCTCAGCCACTCGATGCGGAAGAGCGGGCCACGCAGGCCGTCGTAGTAGGCCTGTTCATCGAGTCTGGGGAGTAACTCGTGAAGAAAGTATGTCCACTGAAAAAAACCAAAACTGGCAATCCTTCCGCTCAACAACGAACTCGTTGTCTCGACATTCCCCGACCGCCACGCGCTCGCCATGATCCCCGGCGGAAATGCCCCGGCCGACGATTCGTGCCCGGCCAGCGCGATGCCGATTTGCTTGAGATTATTGGCGCAGCTCGTCCGCCGGGCCGACTCGCGGGCCGACTGAATGGCCGGCAGGAGCATCGCCACGAGGATGCCGATGATCCCGATCACGACGAGCATCTCGATCAGCGTGAAGCCCCTTGCACCTGCTCGTCCCGCGGGCATTTCAACGATCGGCCGCATGCATCACCTTGCCAACGAAAGAAGGTCGCCAAAGACATCTAAAAAATTATAGCAACTGCCCCCCTTTTGCCATCTATCTCTCGAGCGAGGTTTCTCGGGCCGGCCGGCTGCCCCACTCCGCCGCCGAGGATCGCCGGCCGGTCGTCTTTTCACGCCTGAATTCCCCGCGTTGCAGGAAGCTGTGCATCATGAGTCACCCGCGGATGATCTTCGTGCTGGCACTCGTCGCCGGCCTCGTCGCCGGTTCGGGCCGGGCCCAGGAAACGAGTCTCACCCCGGAAGAACGAGCGAAACTCGACACGTTCGAGGGAGTCTCGATCGACAGGGCCGACAAGATCTTCACCGCCAAAGAATGGCCGCGGGCCGTCGCCGAGTACGACGCCTTCATCGTGCAGTTTCCGGAGTCGAAGGTGACTCCCTACGCGATCCTGCGGAAGGGCCGCGCGCTGCAGGAGACGCAGAAGCGATGCCGCGATGGCGGCGATCGCGAAGGTGGTGCCCTATCACATCCGCACCAAGCCCGACAACAAGAAGCTCCGCGACTTCTACGTGTTGGCCAAGGCGTTCGAGAGGGGCCCGCGGGAGCCGGGCGCCGATGTCGCCGCCACAACCAAGGGCACTCGAGCAGAGACTCCTCCCCCATCCGCGCCATCAGTTTCGCCCACGCAATCCGCGACGTATCGTGGGAGCGGGGCTTTTGGGTCGCGTGAGTCGCGAGGCGCAGGGCATGCCGCTTGCTGAGGAGCCCGTAGCGCAAGCGAGGGAGACCGCATTCCGCTCAGCTCGCGCGTCGAGCCACAAAGAGCTGCGTCCCCTTTTCAGTTCCTCGGCTGCTTTGCCACCGCCACAGGCGGGAATTAGATTCAGGAGATGGTCGTCACGATCCACGATGTCGCGAAGCGTGCCGGCGTCTCCGCCGGCACGGCGAGCCGCGCGCTCCGTTCGCACCCCCAGGTGAGCGAAGCCTGCATCGCGCGGGTGCGGACCGCGGCCGATGAACTCGGCTACGCGCCGCTCCGCGACCGCTCCGGCCGTTCGCGGCCCGAGCCGCTCGCCGGCAAGCGAATCGCCATCGCCATGATCGGCATCGACCGCACGCTCGCGAGCCTGCCCGTCGTAGCGGAGGCGATCCACGGCGCGGAGGAGGCGCTCGCCGAGGCGGGAGCGCATCCGATCCTCGTGAACGTACCCCACCCGGCGGAGCCCCCGAAATCGCTCCGCCGTGTCAGGTTCGACGGCATCATCGCCAAGGCGGCGCTGCAGGGAGATGTCATGCGGGATGTCGTGCCGCGGATCCGCGCGACGTTTCGCGAGACGCCGCTCGTCTGGCTGCTCGGCCGGCCGGCGGGAGGTTTCGGCGATGCGGTCGATCCGGACAACCAGCGGGTCGGTGAGGTCGCAGCCGAGGCGGTGCTCGACAAGGGGCACCGGCACGTCGCGATCGTGAACCCGAAGAGCGACCACGCCCTGTTCGCGGTCCGCTGCCGTGCCTTCCGGCAGGTGATCGAGCGGGACGGGGGCACGGTGGAGGAGTTTCTGCCGCGGAGTCTGCATGTCGCCACGTTTCCGTTGCAGCCCGTCATGGACGTTACGCAGGTCCAGCCGCTCGTCGACGAGGCGATGGAGGGCCTGCGTCGGCGCTCTGGCAGTGGTTCACGGCAATCGCCCACCGCGATCTTCTGCCCGGCCGACAGCATCGCGGCGGTCGTCTACCGGGCCCTGGCCGTCCGCGGCCTCGTCGCGGGCCGCGATGTCTCCGTCATCTCGTGCAATCACGAACGGAGCCTCGTCGCGGGCCTCTGGCCGAGCCTCGCCACGGTCGAGGTCTATCCGCAGCGGATCGGTCGGATGGCGGTCGAGCAGCTCACCCGGCGCATCACCGGGGAGTTCGCCGGCGCGGCCGTGCAGATCGGCGTCGAGCCCACGTTCATCCCCGGCGGTTCGCTTACGGCCTGCCGGCGAGCCGGCAAGGCAGTCCGTCGCCGGTCACGATGACCCGTTCGAATCAGTACCGCAACCGGTCACGTGCGATTCCCGCGATCTCAACGAGCCGGTCGAGGGAGGACCACGGCAGGATGGTGGAGCAGGCGTCGTTTTTTATCGGTGCCGCGGTTGTAGACGACTCTGCCCATGTTGCGCTAAGTTGCGCAAAAACCAGCGTCGCTGCCTTGGCATGGCCTCATAGCATGATTGAAGAAGTGTATTTATGAACTATTCTCGACCATCACACGTGCTCGGCTCGTTCGTGCGCCTGCAGGCGATGCAACTGACCGCGGGTCTAGGGGTCGCTGTGGTCACGGCCGCCACATGGGCCGGCGGCTTCGACGTCTCGGGCACCGATCCCGACGCGGTCCCGGTCGTGCCCGCAGGCTTTGTGGCCATGATGCCGGCCCGTGAGCCGCTCGTACGGAACGTGTCGATGCTCGCCTTCGACACCCGCGGCCGGCTCTTCGTGGCGATGGGCCCGCAGTATCGCAACCCGCGGGACAGCACGCCTGGCGACGCGATCGTGATGCTCGTCGACGCCGATGCAGACGGCACGTTCGAGGCGACGAAGCCGTTCGCCGGCCCGTTTCACTGCGTGCAGGGGATGGCGTGGAAGCAGGGACCGCGGGGGCCGGAACTGTGGGTGGCCAACGCACCCGACCTCACGGTCGCCCGCGATACCGACGATGACGGCGAGGCCGACGAATACGTGCGGATCGCCACGGGCCTGGGCACGCTCGAGCACGCCCTCGACGCGATCACGTTCGCGCCCGACGGGTTCGCCTATTTCGGCAAGGGCGACACACCCGTCTTCGCCAACGCCCCGCGGGCCTTCCGCGACCTCGCGCAGGTCGAGGCGGGCGTGGGCGCGGTGGATGATCCCGAGCCGGTCATGTTCACGCGGGCGGAGTGGCCGGCGGCCTGGCGGGCGAGCTACCGGTTTCCCACCGACGGCCACACCGGCGGCGGGATACTGCGGTGCGACGCCAGCGGTAGGAATCTCGCGATCGTCTGCCGCGGCTGTCGCAATCCCTGGGGGATGGCCTTCGATAACAGCTTCGATTGGCTCGCCACAGATCAAGACGACGTCGGCGGCGACCGGTTCCTGATGCCCTTCATGGGCGCCCACTTCGGCATGCGGCATCGCTGGAACAACTCCTGGACCGGCGAGGGGACGCTGGCGAGCGTGCCGGCGAGCGGGCCGATCACGGAGGGATCTGGGACGGGGATCGTGTTCAACGATGCACCGGCGTTCCCCGAGAAGCATCGCAACGTCTTCTACCGGGCCGACTGGCTGCGGGGCACG
>JBILVW010000264.1:0-4645 GCA_044370205.1 Pirellulales bacterium
GAGTTGGCTCACCGGCAGCATGTTGAGGCCGGTGACGAGCAGGCCCACCCAGCCCGCCATGAACGCCGCATTGGGCACGACCGTGCCGTTGACTCCGAGATCCGGCCGCAGCGCCGCGAGCATCCATCGCGCCAGCGGCGGCAGCGCGAACGGACTGGCGGCCGCTGCCTCGCCCGTCCGCAGACCCCACGCCAAAAGCGGCAGCGCCACCACGAGCCCTGCCAGCGGCCCGGCGATCGCGATGTCGAAGAGCTGCCGGCGGCTGGCCCGCGAGCCCTCCATGCCGATCACGGCCCCCATCGTGCCCGTGAGCAGCACGGGCACCGGAATGAAGAATGGAAGCGTGGCCGGAATGCCGTGGATCCGCGCCGCGATGAAGTGCCCCGCCTCGTGGGCCGCCAGCACCGCCATCACGGCCGCTGCGTAGGCGAGCCCACGGGGCCAGTTCGCGGCAATCCGCTCAGCGATACCCTCATCGACTCCGAGCAGAAACGGCTCCCAGCCCACGGCCCCAGCCGCAAACGTCGTCAGGCACGTGAGCAGGAAGAGCAGCACCTGCAGCCGCAGACGGGGTGCTGGCAGCCGCCGCGTACTGCGGACCACCGGCTCGGCGGGAAGAAACGGCTCGTGCATGGGAGGACCTGCCGAGAATACCGATTTTGGGCATGGGACTGATAAACTGCCGGACTCGATGTCAGCTCCAGCCTCTTCCATTGCCCCCGCGAGTTCACTCATGCCCGCCCTCCGACACGCCCCCATCAGCCGCCTGCTCCTCGCGACGCTGTTCGTCGCCCTGCTGGGGGCGGGCTTCAGAGCGCCCGGTGTCGCCCGAGCCGCCGAGCCCGAGGTGATCGCCGTCGTCGCCGTGGACGGCTACGCCGACCTCAAGAAACAGGTCCGCTGGATCGGGACGCTCGTGGGCAATCCCGCGCTCGACGGATTCGCCGAGTCGTTCATCATGATGGCCACGCAGTTCAAGGGGCTCGCAGGCCTCGACGTCGATCGTCCCGCCGGCCTCGTCGTGACGGCGGATGACGGCGTGCCGGCCGTGAACGGCTTCGTGCCCGTCAAGGATCTTTCCAAACTGCTCGCGGCGCTGGCGGGCGTGGTGGGGCCCGCCGAAAAGGCCGACGGTGGCTGGCAGCTGGCTCCGCCGGGTGGCATGCCGCTCCAGGTGGTTGAAAAGGACGGCTGGGCGATCTTCTCGCCGGCGGGCGGATCGAGCCCGCTCGCCGACCCATCTGCCGCTTTGGCTCCGCTCGTGAAGTCGTTCACGCTCGCCGCGGAGTTCTTTCCGAGCCGGATGCCCGAAGGACTGCGCGAGCTTCTGAAGAAGGGGATCCAGCAGGCCGCCGATGCAGCCGCCGCCCAGGGCCAGCAGATCGATCGCGGCACGCTCGTTGCCGCGCTCGACAACCTGAAGACGACGGAGTCGCTTGCACTGGGCTTCAACATCGACATGGACAAGAAGCGGGTCTACGTCGAGAGCCGCACCGTCATGCTTCCCGGTTCGATGGCCGCGGAACTCTGGGACGGAATCGGCAAGGCGGAGTCGACCGTCGGCGCCGGCCCGGCAGGCGACGGCAAGCCGCTCGCCGTCCGCGGCCATCATGCCCAGGCCGTGCCCGAGAACCTGCGGGCCGCCCTCGAACTCGGGCTCACCCAGGCCATGCCCGACGCCGACGCCGATCCGCTCGCCAAGGCCTCGTTCGGGATCGTCCGCGACCTGCTCGCCGCGATGCTCGATGCCGGCGGGATCGATGCGGGCGTCTCGATCGACACGAGCGGCTCGACCGATGATCGGCCGCTGCCGGCCTTCACGATCGGGATGCGGGTCAAAGACGGCGCCGCGCTCGAAGCGTCGCTCAAAGAACGGCTCGGCAAGGCGGGAGATCTGCCGCCGGGCGTGAAGGTCGCCTTCGACTCGGGCAAGGAAGGAGCGGCCAATCTGCACACGATCACGGTCGATCTCGCCGGCCTGCCCAACGCCGAGAAGCTGGGCGGTGCGGTCGAACTCACGCTCGCCGTCACACCGACCTACGCCTTCCTGATCTCCGGCGACGACGTGCCCAAGCGGGTCGCGGCTGCACTGGCCGCCAGCGGCAAGCCGAATGCCGCCGTCAAGCCGCTCACCGGCATCGACCTGTCGCTGCCCGCCCTGCTTGGCTACGCGGCAAAAATGGCCAAGATTTTCAGCCCGGGTGATCCGCAAAACGAGCAGCTGGCGGCCGTCGCGGACATCGCTGGCGACAAGGCCGACGCGCTCGTGCAGCTGCTCGTGCGTCCGATCGAGCGGGGCGTGGCCATCCGACTCTCGGCCGACGCCGGCGTCGTCGAGACGATCGCCACGGGCGTGGCGCCGCAGCCCGGCTCCGCTGGCCTCCCCGGCGCCGGCGGCCTGCCGCTGCAACCAGGCGTACCTCTCCCCGGCCTCGCCCCGTAATCCGCTCCCCCGTTCACCCTTGCGGCTCGCGCATCGAGGAAGCCCCCGGCGGGAGCCGGGGGATCCCCGGGCTTCCGCCCGGGGCTTTTGGGGGGGACGCGCGGCTCGAGTGTGAGTCGTATTACCGCGGCAAACGGACGGGTACCAGGCGACCCGCGACGCCCAGTCGCAGGAGCGCCGTGTGGATCCGGCTCTTCACGGTGCCGACCGGCACGCCGAGAACCCCTGCCGCCTCGCGATACTTCAGGCCGCCTTGATACACGAGTTCCAGCGGCTTCCGCAGCAGCTCCGGCAGCTGAGCGACGGCGGCCCGGATCGAGGCCCGGGTCTCCTCGCGGTCGAACACATCCTCGACGGCCGACTCCCGGCCGGCCACCGTCTCAGCCAGCGAACCGGCGTCGGCGCTGCCAACGGCCGATGCGTCGAGGCTCACGCGGCGATGCCGCACGTCCTTGCGGTGGGCGTCGATCGCCTGCCGCACCGCGACCGCATACAGCCAGGGCCGAAACGGACGGCCCTGCTCGAACCGGCCGCGACGGCGATGAATCTGGAGGAACGTCGCCTGAAAAACGTCCTCGGCCAGTTCGCGGCACCGCAGATACCGGTGCAGAAAGGCGAAGAGTTCCCCCTCGTAACGCCGCACGAGGGCCGCGAATGCCCCGGCGTCGTCATGCTGGCAGACCCGGCCGAAGAGCTCCTCGTCGGTCGGACGCATGGGCCCATCGTCAACCCGAATTGCGTCAACCCGATGTACGGTGGCTGTCATGGTGGCGGTCCTCCTGGCTGCCGAAACTTCGAAGCACACGGCGTGCCGAAGCGGTCGCCGCCGGCCGAATGCAGTCTGGGCCGGGATTGGCAGAGGTGTGGCCAGCTCCCGCCCGCAGGCAGGCGTATCAATTCGCCACACCACCGCCGCAGATTGCAAAAGTTGCATGCCCCTCGACCGTCCGCGGCCCTTTGCTAAGGTGGTCTCATGATTACCACCATGCCCCCTGCCCCGCCCGCCCTCCGCCGCGAGATCGCCGGCGTTTCCGTCGCCGAACTGGCCCGCGACTACGGCACCCCGCTGTATGTCTACGACGCCGACATGATCCGCCGCCGCTGCCGCGATCTCGCCGCCTGGGACACCGTCCGCTTCGCCCAGAAGGCCTGCTCCAACCTTGCCGTGCTCGACCTCGTCCGCCGCGAGGGGGTGATGGTCGATGCGGTGAGCACCGGCGAAATCCACCGGGCCATGGCGGCGGGCTACCAGCCCCATGCCCCCGCCGGCTCGGCCTCGGCCGATGCCCTGCCGCCGGTGCACCCGATCGTCTACACGGCCGACATCTTCGACCGCGACAGCCTCGACGCCGTCGCGAAGCTCGGCATCCACGTCAACTGCGGCTCCGCCGACATGCTCGAGCAACTCGCGGCCCGCGCACCCGGGGCGAGCGTGACGCTCCGCGTGAATCCTGGCTTTGGCCATGGCCACAGCCAGAAGACCAACACCGGTGGCGAGGGCTCGAAGCACGGCATCTGGCATGCCGACATCCCCGAGGTGCTCAGGCGAGCCGAGTGGGCCGGCCTCTCGGTGACGGGCTTGCACATGCACATCGGCAGCGGCACCGATCTCGCCCATCTTGCCGAGGTGGCCGGGGCACTCGAGCGGGTGGCCCTGGAGATCGGCCGGTCGCTCACCATGATCTCGGCTGGCGGCGGCCTACCGGTGCCCTACAAGCCGGGTGAGGTGCATGCCGATCTCGGCGGCTACTTCACGCTCTGGGATGGCATGCGGAAGAAGCTGGAGCACCAGTTCGGCCACCGCATCCGTCTGGAGATCGAGCCGGGCCGATACCTGACTGCCGAGTCAGGCTTCGTGATCACGGAAGTGCGAGCCGTGAAGAGCCAGGGGAGCCGGAGATACGTGCTCGTCGATGCTGGTTTCAACACCCTCGCCCGACCGGTGCTCTACGGCTCCTACCACCCGATGAGCCTCTGCCCGCAGGATCCGGGAGCCGCTGCGGCCACCGAAGACGTCGCGATCGGCGGCCCGCTCTGCGAGTCGGGCGACATCTTCACCCAGACCGACGGCGGCTTCGTGGCCACGCGGCACCTCCCGGCCGCCCAGGTGGGCGACCTGCTCGTGATCGAAATCGCCGGGGCCTACGGCTTCGTGATGGCGAGCAACTACAACTCCAAGCCCCTGCCGGCCGAGGTGCTCAT
>JBILVW010000018.1:0-15911 GCA_044370205.1 Pirellulales bacterium
CTGGAATGACCCACCCGGTCTGGCCGTGTTTGGCGGGAACAGGCATGTGATACGATCCGTCACAGCTTGCCAGGATTCACAAGGACGCACGATCGTGATGCACCGCCGCCTGTTTGCCGCCGCCCTCCTGCTCTCCGTTGTGGGCTGTTCTTCGAAGAAGAAGAAGAAAAGTTCAGGGCTCGACAGTTTGCCGTCCGGTCCGGCCGGGGCCCGCAAGCGGATGAAGGGCCCGCAGACGATGGGCAACCTGCTCGTCGCCAGCTACATCGAAGATCTCAAGAGTCCGCAGGCCCAGAAGCGGCTCCGGGCGGCCGAAGAGCTCGGCAACATGGGCGATGGGGCCAAAACGGCCTTGCCCGCCCTGCAGCGGCTCACGTCCGACAAGGATCCGAAGGTGAGCGCCGCCGCGAAGCAGGCGATCACGTCGATCAAGAAGAAATAGTCCTAGCCCCAGAGACGGCGGACGACTTGGAATCGTGATGTCGCCGGGGTGGACGATTCGGAGTGTGGCTGGTGTGCGGGCTCGTCGTCTGCGGACATCGGAGCCAGTTCGCGCCACGCTCGCTCCACCGTGGCGGCATCGACGCGGTCCCGGCCGTCGCCCGTGGCGGCCACCAGGGCGAGCCGGGCGAGTGTGACGACCGTGCGGGGCACGCCGCCGGCGAACCGGGCGAGCGTGGCGATCGCTTCGGACGAGAACCGGTCTTCCGAGTTGCCGGCGCGACGCAGTTCGTGCCCCACGAAGGCGGCGACGTCGGCCTCGGTCCACGGAGTGAGTTCGATGCGAACGGCGGACCGCTGCCGCACGGCCGCGGGCACCGCCGCCAGGCCTGCGGGCGTGGCGGTCGCGATCACGAGCGTGCGGGCGAACCGCGGCTCGACAGCGGCCACGAGCCTGCCGACCCCGTCGAGGGCGTCGTCGGGGGCATGTTCGAGATCGTCGAAGACGAGGGCCGTCGTCCGCTCCATGAGCGTGTTTTCCCGGAGCCGGTTCTCCAGCTTCTGCCAGCTGCGGAGCGGCTCAGCCCGGCTCAGCGGATCGAGCGGCAGCCGTTCGAGCAGAAGGTCGAGCCAGTCACCGGATGGCAGGCCGCGCATCGACAGCACCGCCACCTCGGCTCCGAGTCCGCCTAGCCGGCGGACCGCCATCGCGGCGAGATGGCTCTTGCCCATGCCCGACTCGCCCACGACCAGGCAGCACCGCTGCCGCTCCTCGACCACCCACTCCAGCCGCGCCAGCGCCTCCTCGTGCGCGGAGGCCGGATAGAAGGCCTCGGGCTCGAGGCTGCCGGCAAAGGGTGGGTCGGTGAACGGGAGCGGGTCGCGTACCATGGACGGAGTGTAGCGGCGGCCGCGTGGCCGGTCAGGACGAACTTTGCCGCGAAAACGAGGCAAAGTCGTGGCCTCGACGGATCGATTCCCATCCGCGCAACGAGCATGAGTGAACGATTTTTCATTCCCGATCCCCCGGTCGCAGGCCGGGTCGTGCTCGTCGGCGACGAGGCACGGCATCTCGTGCGGGTGCTTCGCGCGAGGGTGGGGGACGACGCGGTCGTGTTCACGGGGCAGGGGAGCGAGTGGCCGGCGCGAATCGTGCGGCTCGGTCGCGACGAGGTCGAGCTCGAGACGGGGTCGGAGCGGCGGGATCAGGCGACGCCGGCTTCTCGGTTGACGCTCGCCGTGGCGTTGCCGAAGGGCGAACGGCAAAAGTGGCTGGTCGAAAAACTGACGGAGCTGGGCGTGACGCGGCTGGTGCCGCTCGAGACGGAGCGGGGCGTGGCCGAGGCGACGGCCGCCGCCCGCGAACGGCTGCGGCGGGGCGTGATCGAAGCCTGCAAACAATGCGGCCGCAACACGCTGATGGAGATCGCCGAGCCGCGGTCGGTGGTCGAGGCATTGGCGGAGCGACCTCCTGCAGCGCCGGCGATCATCGCCCACCCCGGCGGCGGGCCCCTCGATCCTGCGGTCTTCGCTGGCGGCGGTCGGCACATGCTCGCGCTGGTCGGGCCGGAAGGGGGCTTCACCGACGCCGAGGTGCAGTCGGCGGAGCGGGCAGGGGCCGTGAAGACAAGCCTCGGGCCGCACATCCTCCGCATCGAGACCGCCGCGATCGCGCTGGCCGCCCGGCTGACGGCGAGCGGGTCGGCGTGAGGATGCCGAGCGTGGCGTGCGGCCGCCAGCGAGGCAACTCATGCCGCCTGCGAGCCGGCTTGGGCCGATCGAGGTCGCTCCATGGATCCCGTCTAATCGCAGCAGGGGCAGCGCTGCGGGACGTCAATCACGAGCGTCGCCGCGTAATTCGTCTTCTCGAAGCCCTCTCCTTTCTCATCTGGTTTCACGAGGTGCGTCACGATGAGGATCAGATCGCCCTCCCGGGGTGTGTAGCTGCACCGCCCCTCCGCATCGGTCGTGCGCTCGAAGGCAGGATCGAAGCCCTCCGCCAGCTTCCCGCTCCGCGGAATGAACGACACGACCTGGTCGGCCAGCGGCTGTCCCTTGAACAGCAGCTGGACCGTGATTGGCTTGCCCGGCCCACAGCCGAGCACCGGATGACTCTCCAGCACGAACTCCAGCGGATGGCCGAGCGGGCCAGGAAGTGGGCCGTGCTGCTCCGCTGGTGTGTCGAGCGACTCCGAGGCGAGAAAGTAGGTCTTTCCCCCTTTGAAGCCCATCGCCCCATGGCGGATGCCCTGGCGGAAGTGGGCGACACAGTGCAGCCCCTCGGCAGCTGGCACGAATCGCCCTGACCAGAAGCCTTCCTTCGGCGCGTAGCCGAGATCGACCATGTCGGGTCCGAGACCGGTCTTTTGTCCGTCGGGCCCGACGACCTCGATCTGCACCTCGTCGAGCGATCCGACCTTGCTCGCGATCCTGAAGTCGCGGTGGTCGTTGCCGTGATTGCCGAGGAACAGACCGACGTGCACGACGTCGTCGGGCCGCACGAGTCGCGGCGACGCCTGGAGCCAGGTGTCGTGGGCCAGGGCCCGAAACGGGCTGATCGCCAGGCAAAAGAGCACCACGGCGGTGGGGGCCGCATGCATTGCCCGGGCCTTTCTCTGCGAGCTATTCAAGAGTCACCACCTCTCCGCCGTTGATGCTGTGGATCGACCGGTGCAACGATGCGTCGGTGTCTTCGGTAAGAAACGCCACGTGGCCGTCGGCGAAGAGCACGTTGGCTCCACCGCGATGCCAGCTCCGAGGGCCGAAGAATCCCGACCAGTGGACGACGTAATCCGGGATCGGGCTATTGGGTGTCAGGAACCCGTTGGTGAGGCTGTTGGCCTGCGTGGTGGCGGCCCATGAGACGCCCCTCGCCCGCATGCTCGGGCTGCTGGCGCCCCGCCACGTGTAGGCGGAAGCGGTTCGCGAGCCCCAGGCTGTGATCAAAGCGTCGATCTCGGCAGTTGTCGGCGCCGACGTATTGGCCTTCAGGGACACGTCGCTCGGATTGAAGTCGTTGGATCCATTGAACGTGTACTGAAAAGGAGACGGCGGGCGAGTGCCCGCGGGATAGTCGGTATCACCGCCGATGCTTCGCACCGCCTCGCTGGCGATCACCGTTTTGGAGGCGCCGTCGCTCACCTGCGCCATTCGCACACGGGAGTTCTCGTAGACGATGCCGTCGGTCGGCCTGGCGAAGTTCCAGAAGAAGCCTCCCTGTCCATTGGCGGTGCCGCTGCCGATGCTCACCATGTAGTTGTTCCCCCCGTACTGGAAGCCGCTCCGCGTGGTGACCGCCGGAGCCGGGTCACTCGGACAGAGGAGCATCGGGATCGGCGTGGCGAACGCCGCCGCGAACGCGGGATTCGGCTGCTGGCTGCTGAAGGAACCGGTAAAGGCTGCCTGCTTGAAGTCGAAACTGGCTGCCAGCGTCGCCTCCTCGGCATAGGGCAGCACCCGGGCGTGCAGCGACCAGCCCCCTGTCGCGGTGCCGCTGAGCGTGGCGCTGCCGCGGGCGTCGGTCGATGGAAAGCAGCCACGGCTGGTTTCGTAGTTGATCAACGCGATCCCGAACTGGCGGATGTTGTTGCTGCAACTCATCCTCCGGGCTGCTTCGCGGGCCGATTGCACCGCGGGCAGGAGGAGGCCGATGAGCGTGCCGATGATCGCGATCACGACGAGCAATTCGACGAGCGTGAAGGCTCGTCGGATACGCGGCCGTTTGGGCCGCCCGGAAATCGAGGCGTTCATGGATGGAGTGGGTCCGTATGTGGTGAGTGGTGCCTGAGGAGAGCCGCACGGGCGCACGGGTGAGGCAGTGCGCATGCTGCGACACGACGCGCGGGCACTGGCGGCCACCGTGGCCGCGCATGCCCTGTGAAGACCGGCAGAGAGCCGGATCAGGCAGCGCGGGGCGGCGGGGCGTCGGGCGGAGAGGCCAACACTTCGGCATGGGAGTCGCCGAGCGGGCAGCGATCGCCGAACGGAGCATCGAGTACGAGATCGATCCGCGGTGGCGGCAGCGAACCGCCGACGGCGAGCCACTGCGTGAGGATGCCGCCGCAGGCGAGCATGGCCTTGAGCGTCACGGTCCGCACCTGGGGCTTCACAGTCTGCACCTCGGGCGTCGATGGCTTGGGCTCGTCGCACACGTCGGCAATGCAGCAGGCGGGCTTCTGCTTGGCCTTGGCGGCACAGCATCCGCCGGCCGGCTCGGCCGGTGCAGCGTCGGCCGCGATGCGTCGTTCGAGCGCCGTGAGCACGGCCGGTTCGACCCTGTGGGCCTTCGCCCAGGCGAGCCGCTCGGCGGGCGTGTGGCAGCAGCAGTTGGCGAAGCACTGTTCGGCCGTCGCGCAGCCGCAGGGCTTGTCCATGCAGGGAAACGGCCGGGAGCGATCCTTGGCGGCCAGTCGCGTGTCGGCCACCACGTCGCCGCCTGGCGCCAACAGTCCGACGGGCAGCGGCAGGCCGCTGGCCACCAGCGCATAGCCGACGATCGCCATCCAGGTCGTCGCCCGCTGCAGCCGTGTCGGCGATGTCATGATCGAAAGGCTACGAGCGTCGCCATGCCCGGTCAAACGCCGGCCGTCACAAGGCCCGCATGAACGAGATCGCCGCGGCGATCTCCTCACGGGCAGTCCGCTCTTCCACGGGCTCGAGGCCGATCCAGCCGCGGTAGCCCCGCTCTTCGAGGGCGGCGAACATCGCCGGCAGATCGACCTGCCCGGTGCCGAGCACAACCGCACGGCCGCGACCGGCGAAGGCGCCGGCCACCGCGTCGGTGGCATGCACGCTCTCGATGTGCGGCCCGAGTGTCGCAACGGCCGCGACGGGATCGTGGCCATGGACGACGACCGCTCCCGACACGAGGTCGCAGGAGAGTGAACCCCCCGGCAGCGCCTCGATGAGCCGCGCGAGCTCGTCAGGTGCCGTCCGCCCCACCTCGGCGCAGAGCGTGGCCCCCGCCCGCTGGCCCCAGGCTCCGATGTCGGTGAGCACGTCGATCAACAGCTGCCGTTGCGGTCCGGCATCCTCGGGCGGAATGTCACCGATGTGATTGAGCACGATGCGGGCACCGACCGCATACGCCACGTCGAGGGCCTTCTTCGTGGCGGCGATTCGGCCTTCGAGCCGCTCGGAGTCGGCATAGCCACCGCGGGTGCGAAACGTGACGGCCGAGACGACGATCCCCTCGTCGCCGAGCCATTTCCGCAGCTGCCGCAGCCCGGTCTGCGTGAGCTGCTCCGGAGCGAGGTCACTCCGGGCGTCGAGTTCCACAGCTGCCAGGCCGAGGTCGCGGGCGCGGCGGAACGCCGTCCGCGGGTCGCGGGCGAGCGAGACGGCGGCACATGAGAGGCGGGAGGTTTCCATGACGGAACCATAGTAAACTTTTCATATGGCCACGCTCGCCCAGGTCGCTACCGAACTCGAAAGCATTGCCCCGCTCCGGCTGGCCGCCGACTGGGATGTGGTCGGGTTACTCGTGGCGCCCCGCCGAGGGAGCATCGACCGCGTCATGACCTGCCTGTCGCTCACGCCCGTCGTGGCAGCGGAGGCTGCCCGGGAACGGGCCGACCTCGTGGTCACCCATCATCCGCTGCCATTTCGGCCCGTCGAGCGGATCACCGGCGACACCGGCACCGGCCGGGTGCTGCTCGACCTGATCCACGCCGGCTGTGGCATCTGGAGCAGTCATACCGCCTGGGATTCCGCGGCTGGTGGAATCAATGATCAGCTGGCCGCGCTCCTGAAGCTGACTCATGTATCGCCGCTCGAGCCCGATGCCAATCTCCCCTTGGCCGGCTTCGGCCGCGCCGGCTCGGCAGCCGACGGGGCGATGGTGGCCGACGTGGCGACGGCGATCGGCCGTGGGCTCGGCGTGGCCGGGGTGCAGATCGTGGGCGACCCGCGGCAGCCGGCCGGTCGGGTGGGCATCGTCTGCGGTTCGGGAGGCGGCTCGATCGCGGCCGTCCGCCGCGGCGGCTGCCAGACGCTGCTGACGGGAGAACTCAAGCTCCACGAGGCCCTCGAGGCGGAGGCGAGCGGGCTGGCCGTGATCGCCGTCGGCCACCATTCCAGCGAACACTTCGCCATGAAAACCCTTGCCACGAAGCTGGCCGCCGCGGTGCCGGGCATCGCCTGCTGGGCCAGCCGCGATGACCGCGACCCGTTCGGCTCCCTCGCCGTGTCGTAGTGGGCACGACCGGCGCGTTGCTCCGCAGTTTTTGTGCGCTATCCTTAGAGGTGCGTTCCGCAGGATTCTTCGGCTCCGAGGGTGGTTGCATGGCCCGGTTTCTCACCGCCCTGCCGGTCTACAACGAGGCTGCGCACGTAGGGGGCGTGCTCGACGAGGTGCTCGCCGTCACCCCCGACGTGCTCGTGGTCGATGACGGCTCCACCGACGGCACGGCCGGGGTACTCGCCCGTCGCCGCGACGTGCGGGTCGTTCGCCATCCACGGAATGCCGGCTACGGCGCCGCCCTGGCGACGGCGTTTCGAGAGGCTCTGGCCGGCCCGTGGGACGGGCTCGTCACGATCGACTGCGACGGCCAGCACCAGCCGCGGCTCATCCCCTCGTTCGTCGCGGCCTGTGCCGACGGGGCCGCCGACATCGTGAGCGGCAGCCGGTATCTCGAGCGGTTTGCCGGCGACAGCGAGCCGCCAGCGGCCCGGCGACGGATCAACGCCGAGATCACCGCCGAGATCAACGACCGTCTGGACCTGCAACTGACCGATGCGTTCTGCGGCTTCAAGGCCTACTCGCGGCGGGCGCTCGAGGCACTGCACATCACCGAGACCGGCTACGCGATGCCGCTCGAAGTCTGGGTGCAGGCTGCGGCGGCGGGGCTGCGGGTGGTGGAACTGCCGGTGCCGCTGATCTACCTCGATCTCGCGCGGAGTTTCGGGGGCGCACTGGACGATGCGGCGACCCGTCTGGCCTATTATCGCCACGTGCTCGATCGGGCCGAGGCGGCCGTGGTCGTCGGGGCGGTCGCTGGCACGGCGGCCGCGGCGTCCTAGGGCGTCTCGGCACTCCCCAGCCACAGGGCCTCCACTCCGGCAATGCCTCCGTTTCGCCGCACCCACCGGGCCCCGGATGCATCCGGAGCGAGGCTCCTCGATCCGCCCGCGCAGCCCGCCGCCGATGGCAGTGGGGCATCGATCGAGGCTCTCGTCGACAACAACCGTCTGCTGCGTGCGGCCTTCGACACGCGGATCGGCGACCTCAAGCTGTGGGAACTCGTGGCCGCCACCCGCCGCGAGGTGCTCACCGTGGCGGCGGAATATTCCCGCAGCTATCGCGACATCGTGCGTCCCGACAACGTGGCCGACTGGATCGCCCGACCGATCATCATGGGAGGGCATCAGCCCGATCTCTTCCATCCGGGCGTGTGGCTGAAGAACTCCGCGCTCGATGCCTATGCCCGGCAGGTGGGGGGCACGGCCCTCAACATCGTGGTCGACTCCGACCGCTGCGCCCGGGCGACCGTCGCGGTGCCCGTGGGCACGCCCCGGGAGGCACGGCTCGAGCACGTGCCCTTCGATGCCGCGGCTCCCGAGATGCCCTGGGAGGAGCGGGGCATCCTCGACGAAGACTGCTTCGACTCCTTCGGCGACCGCGCCAGCGACCTGCTCGCGCCGCTCGTGCCCGACTGCATCCTCAGGCGGTGGTGGCCCTTGGCGATCGAAAGGGCGTGTGAATCCCATCGGCTCGGGCTGGCGATCGCCCAGGCGCGGCACATCCTCGAGGAGCGGTTCGGACTCCAAACGCTCGAGCTGCCCGTCAGCGAGATGATGCGGCTGCCGACGGTAATGGTGTTCATGGGCTGGCTGCTCGTGCACACCCGACGGCTCCACGAGGCCTACAACGCGGCGCTGGCCGCCTATCGTCGCGAACACCGCGTCCGCGGCAAGGCCCGGCCGATGCCCGATCTTGCGGTTCGTCACGACTCGGCGGGCGAATGGCTCGAGGTGCCCTGGTGGCTCTGGTCGCGGGATGACACCCGCCGCCGACGGGTGTTCGCCCAGGCGACGCCCGAGATGCTCGCCCTCTCCGACATGGAAACCTTGCGGGTCGAACTGCCGATCGCCCCCGGCGTGACACCCTCGAAGTGGATCGATGCCCTTTCCCGCATGGAGGAGCACGGCCTGCGGCTGCGTCCGCGGGCGATCCTCACCACGCTCGTGTCGCGGGTGCTCGTGGCCGACGTCTTCGTGCATGGCATCGGCGGGGCGGCCTACGACCGGATCACCGACGACATCGTCCGTCGGCTCACCGACTGCGATCCGCCGCGGCATGCGGTCGTGACGGGCACGCTGCGGCTGCCGATCGAGCGGGTGTTTCCAGGGTTCGACGCCGACGACCCGGCGGCCCGGCTGGCGGCCGTGCAGCGACAGATCCGCGACCTCGAATTCCATCCTGAGCGATTCCTCGAGCCGCTCGACGCCCAGCCGCAGCAGGTGCGGGACCTGGCCGGCGAAAAGCGCCGCTGGATCGAAACCTTCCCGACGCCCGCCCTCGCGAAGCGCCGGTGCCGGGAGATACGTGCCGCCAACGAGCGGATGGTGTTCCATGCGCGGCCGATCAAGGACGAACTCCTCGGACGTGTCGGCCCACTGGCGGCTGCGCTGCGGGCCCGAAACGTCTTGGAGTCGCGCGACTATCCATGGTGTTTTTACGCGGAAAAGACGCTCAAAAGCTTCCTGCTACTGGAATCCGGCTGAAAATCACCCTATCTTGTCGCGCAACGGACTGATTCGATTGCCCCAGGGAAAGGAGGCACCATGCAGCGGAGTCAACGCACGCATTCCAGGGCCGACGCTACGGCCATCAAGCGGCCGAAGTCGAAGCCGCGGTTGAAGATCCGGGCCGGCACGGCCCCCGCCGGCAGCCACTCGCCCCACAGTCGAGCAGCCGGTTCATCCGGAACGACCGCCGAAAAGCTCGTCCGGCTCGCCGAAGGCACGGTCCAGGAGGCCGAGGGGGTCGCCTCGATCGACATTCGTCCCGCGGGCACGGTCGTCAGTCGCCGCCCGCTCGCCGCCACCAAGCGGACGCCAGTGCGGCACGTGCCGCTGCATCCTGCAGTGCAGGCCGCCCCTCCCGCCTGGATGCTCGAGCAGTGCCACGTCGCTCCGGCTCGGGCCGGTGATCAGAGTGAAATTCTCCAGCTGCTTGCCGGCCTGCCCGCGCCCCCGTCGCGGGCCGAATTCCACGCGGCCGTCGACCATCCCGATCACGACTCGGCCAACCGGCTCGTGGCCAGGCTCGCCGGCCGGATCGTGGGGCACGTCGAGATCGTTCCCCGCGACATCGTGGTCGGCGCCCCCGCAGCGGGGGGCGAAGGTGTCACGGTGCGCGGCGCCATCATCGATCGCGTGGCCGTACTGCCCGAGTGCCGCGGCGCCGGTCATGGGCAGCGACTGGTTCGGGCTGCGGAGGATCGGATGCGGCAGCTGGGAGCTGTCGTCGCGTTTTCGCGAACGCGGATCGCACCGTCGTTCCGCGAACTCGGCTGGAGTGTGCTGGCCCGCGATTGCGCCACGCCCGGCCGCCCTGCGGAGATTTTGGCGCGTCTGCTCGAGGGGCCGCAGCGAACGGGTGAGGCGGTGACGATGCGGCAGTGGCGGCACGTCGAGCTGCCGGCGATCCTGCGCATCTATCGGCAGAACGCCGCCCGCTTCATCGGGCCGCTCGACCGCAACGAGAACTACTCCCGTTGGCTCGTGAGCCGCGCTGCGTTCGATTCGATCCTCGTTGCGCTCGTCGGACAGGATCGCTACGATCTCCACGAGACGACCGCCCGGATCGTGGGCTATTGCGTGCAGGCGGGTCACCGCGTGCTCGAGATCATGGCCGATCCGGAGTTTCCGGGTCTCGAGCGGGATATTCTCGCCCGCGTCTGCGGCGAGGCGATCGAGAACGACCGCCAGGAGATCGTCTACGAGTCCCACGCCTCCGATCCGTTGCATGCGGCGGTCACCGGCGGCGAGAGTCTGGTGCAGGGGGGCGATCGGATGATCGTCGCCAAGGTGTTCCGGCCGGAGGAATTGCTGGAGTCGCTCGTGCCGGCGGTGGCCGCGCGGGCGGCCGAGGCCGGCATCAAGGAGACGATCGAGCTCGGGCTCGAAGCGCCGGGTTACCGTGGCTCCGTGGTCGTGGCCGACGGCAAGGCTGCCGTGCACGCCGGCCGCGTCGGCCGCAGCTACCTCAGGCTCTCGGACGACGAACTGGCTCGGCTGCTGCTCGGCCAGTGTGATCCGGCCGAGGCCGCGGCTGCCGGGCGGCTCGAAGGATCGACGCAGATCGCCCTCAAGCTCGCCGCCCAGCTCTTCCCGCGGACGCCCCTGTGGTGCCCGATGTGGGACGACCTGCCGGCGTGACCGTAGTCATGCACGCGGGTGTGGTTGTCTTGCGCTGATCCCCGCGTTTCCACGCGGGGCTTTCAGAAGCCCCCGGTGGCAACCGGGGGGTCGGCGTTCATGAGTTCACGACGCATTCCCGCGGCCGCCGGCGAGCCACTCGTCGGCCCAGGTGCGAACGCCGTCGATGCCCTTGCGATGGCAGAAGTCGCCGAGCGTCTCGCTCGGCGTGCGTTCCGCCTTGTAGCAGGCGAGCACGGCCGTGATCTCGCGGGAGAGATCCTCGAACGGCACCACGTCCTTGTAGTGCTGGTTGAGCCGGTCGCCGAGCAGCCGGCCTCCGAGGAAGATCGTGTACTTCCCGAGCGTGCGGCCCACGATGCCGATGTCGGAGTTGTAGGGGCGGGCGCAGGCGTTGGGGCAGCCCGTCATGCGGAGCGTGAAGGCCTCGTGGGCGAGGCCGAGCCTTGCGACCTCGGGCTCGAGAGAATCGATGAGGCCGGGGAGCACCCGCTCGCTCTCCGCCACCGCGAGACTGCAGGTGGGCAGGGCCACGCAGGCCATGCTCCAGCGGCGGAGCGTGCTGATCTCCTCGGAGGTCTTCACGCCGTGCTCGTGCAGGATGGTGGCGATCCGATCGCGGTCGGTGACGGCCAAATCGGTGAACAGCAGGCTCTGGTGCGAGGTAAGCCGCACGCCCGGCGCGATGTCCTGCAGAATCCGCCGCAGGGCGGTCTTGAGCCGGAAGTCGCCGATGTCGTGGACGCGGCCATTTTCCACGTTGAGCCCGTAGAAGAACTTCCCGTCTCCCTGCTCGAACCAGCCGATATGGTCGTCGAAGCCGTGCACGTCGGCCGGATGGCAGGGGGCGAGCGGCTTGCCGAAATACTCCTCGACCTTCGCCCGGAAGGCGTCGAGGCCCATCGTGTGGATCGTGTACTTGAGCCGGGCCGTCTTGCGGTCGGACCGGTTGCCGAAGTCCCGCTGCACCTTCACGATCGCCTCGGCGATCGGCAGCACGTCTTCTGGCGGCACGAAGCCGAGCCGCTTCGCCAGCGCCGGAAACGTCTTGGCGGCGCTGGGTGTCACGCCCATGCCGCCGCCGGCCAGCACGTTGTAGCCCAGGATTTTTCCGTTTTCGTGGACGACGATGAAGCCGAGATCGTTGGCGTAGACGTCGGTGCAGTTGTCCTCGGGGAGTGCGAAGGCGGTCTTGAACTTTCGAGGTAGGTAGGTCGGGCCGTATATCGGCTCGATCACGTCGGGTCCGCCGGCGACCCGCTGCTGCTCGCCGGTCTCGGGATCGGTGAGCCAGATCTCGTAGTAGGCCCGCGTCCGCGGGGCGAGATGCTTCGCCAGCTCATCGAGCTTGGCCTGCATCTGCTCGCGGACGGGGTTGCCATGAATCGGCGCCGGGCAGCACATAATGTTCCGCTCGACGTCGCCGCAGGCAGCGAGCGTCGTCATCTGGTTGGCATGCACCCGCTGCATGAAGCCCTTGAGCTCACCCTTCACGACGCCGTGGTGCTGGATCGCCTGCCGCGTCGTGAGCCGGATCGTGCCGTTGCCCAGTTCGTCTCCCATGTCGATCGCCGAGAGCAGCTGCGCGGCGTTCAGTTTTCCGCCTGGCACGCAGGTGCGGATCATGAACGAGATCTGTCGCTCGCTCTTTTTGCCATCCACGGACTTGCGGGTCTCGCGGTCGTCCTGCTGGTAGGTGCCATGGTTCTTAAGCAGCTGCACCGAGGGTTTCCCGAAGCCGGGGGCGGCGTCGTCGAGTTCCTTGGCGATGTCGCCCCGGAGGTAGTTGCTGGCGGTCTTGGTGACCTCCACGGCGCTGGGCTTGGCGGCGGAAGCGGCGGGTGTTTCGTCTGACATGGCGGGATACGGCTGTTTCACGGGAATACTGGAAGAATCGCCAGGTTCAGAATAGTGGATTCGTTCCGCCCGGGCGATACGAAGGGCCACATTCCTCGCGGCCGACGACTGCGACGTAACCACATGGCCTGCTCAGGTTTGCGACGGGTGTCAAAGTCCCGAGAGGATGCACGGGGCGGAATCCCGATATAGAGTAGAAGGAAGTCGTTTCGTCCGGTGCCCTCCCGCCTTCACGAGGTCCGCCATGCAGAACCGCTCGGCACCCTCGGCTCCGCCGTGCCCGGTTTTCCCCGGCCGGACTGCGTTCATCCGCGTCCTGATGGCCGGGATGCTCGCCCCAGCGATCGCGTCAGCCTCGCCGACACCCGAGCAGATTGCCTTTTTTGAGACGAAGATTCGGCCCGTTCTGGCCCAGCACTGCTACCAGTGCCACTCGGCCGAAGCCCTGCGGGCCGGCAAGCTCAAGGCGAGCCTGCTCGTGGACTCGCGGGCGGGCATGGCCAAGGGGGGCGAAAGCGGGGCGGCGGTGGTGCCCAAGAACAAGGAAGAGAGCCTCCTGCTGGCGGCGCTCAAATACGACGGCTTCGAGATGCCCCCGGCCGGCAAGCTACCGGACGAGGTGATTGCCGACTTCGAGACCTGGATCGACATGGGCGCGCCCGACCCGCGGGACGAGCCCGTGGCGACCATCGACGAGCGGACGATCGACGTGGAGGAAGGGCGGAAGCACTGGTCGTATCGCCGGCTCGCGCCGGTGTCGCCGCCGGAAGTCAAGACGGCCGGCTGGGCCAAGAACGACATCGACCGGTTCGTCCTGGCCAAGCAGGAGGAGGCGGGGATCGCGCCGGCAACCGAGGCGGCCAAGGCCACGCTTGCCCGCCGGGTGTTCTTCGACCTTACCGGCCTGCCTCCGACACCTGAGGAACTGACTCAGTTCCTCGACGACGCATCTCCCGACGCCTATGAAAAGCTCGTCGATCGGCTGCTCGCCAGCCCGCGGTTCGGCGAACGGTGGGCCCGGCACTGGCTCGATACGGTGCGGTTCGGCGAGAGCAGCGGCTACGAGTTCGACGGTGATCGTCCGGGGGCGCATCACTATCGCGACTGGGTGATCAAGGCGTTCAACGCCGACCTCCCCTACGATGAATTCCTGCGGATGCAGGTGGCCGGCGACCTGATCAAGCCGGGCGACTACGACGCCACGGCTGCGACCGGGTTTCTGGTGGCGGGCCCGTATCCCGGGCAGGTGACGGCCAAGACGGTCGAGCCGATCCGGTACGACCAACTCGACGACATGGTGGCCACGCTCGGCTCGAGCGCGCTCGGGATGACGATCGGCTGCGCCCGCTGCCATGATCACAAGTACGATCCGATCGGCCACCGCGACTACTACGCGATGATCGCCTGCCTCGGGAAGGCCGTGCAGCGTGACGCCGACATCGACCTCGATCCGACGACGACCAAGCGGAAGCACGACGCCTGGCTCGCGGAGCGGGCGCCGATCGCCTCAGCCGCGGATCGGTTTCGCGCGGAGGAACTGCCCGGCCGGCTTGCCCGCTGGCTTGCCTCCGAGGCGCCCAGGCAACTCGCCGCCTCCCCGTGGATCGCCCTCGACCCGCAGACGCTGAAGGCCGCCAAGGCCACGCTCGTGGAGGAGTCGGGCGATGTCGTCGCCGCCTCCGGCAAGCTCGAAGCCAACGACACCTACACATTCACGTTCCGCACACACCAGAAAGGTCTCAAGGCGCTGCGGCTCGAGGCGCTGTCGAGCCCGTCGGCTCCGGGCGGCGGACCGGGCACGGGTAAGGACGGGGCCTTCAGGCTCTCGACGCTCACGGTCACTGCGGCACCCCTCGTGGCCGCGCCGGATCGCAAGCCCGTCACGCCGAAGCTGCAGGCCGTTGCGGCGACCTTCCAGGAGCCTGGCTTCGAATGGGCGAAGGCGACGGATGCCGACGCCAACACGGGCTGGTCGGTCGGAGGCCAGGCGGGTAAAGATCAGGCAGCGGTGGTCGCCTTCGACCAGCCCATCGGTTTCGAAGGGGGCACACTGCTCACGGTCGAACTCAAGTTCGAGGCCAACCAGTCCGGCCTTGCCCGGCTGCGGCTGGCGGCGACGGCCGAGCCGGAAGCGGCTGACCTTACCGGCACCGCCGCCCCGCAGGCACCCCGTGAGCTCGCGGCCCTGCTCGAGTCGGCCCGCGGCTCAGGGAAACCCCTCGCGGACGATGCCGTCTCTCGCGAGCTCCTCACGTGGCTCGGCCGCTTCGACGCCGATGCCGCGAAGGTGCTGGCCGATCTCGCGGCGGTCGATGCCAAGCAGCCGAAGCCGAACCTGCTCAAGGTCTATGCCGCGACCAACGGCGGCTGGGTGATCACGGGCAACTCGCAGGCGGTGCGGAGCGGCAGCCAGGACGTGTTCGTGCTGGCCCGCGGCGAGGTGGGCCGGAAGAAGGGCAAGGCGGTGCCGGGTTTCGTGCTGGCGACGATGGCGGCCGACGACGCGGAGCAGCGACTGCTGTCGGGCCAAGACGACAAGCCGCTGCCCGATTCGCGGCTCGGCCTGGCAAACTTCCTCACCGATGTCGTCACTGGTTCCGGTCCGCTTGCAGCGCGGGTGATAGTCAATCGCCTCTGGCACCACCACTTCGGTCGCGGCATCGTCGGCACGCCCAATGACCTCGGCGCCCAGGGCGATCCAGCCACGCATCCCGAATTGCTCGAGTGGCTCGCCAATCGGCTCGTGGAGAGTCGCTGGAGCCTGAAGAGCATCCATCGGCTGATCGTGACGAGTGCCGCCTATCGGCAGTCGGGTGTGGTGAACGAGGCGGCCCGGGCGAAAGATCCCGACAACAAGCTGCTCTGGCACCGCAGGCCGACGCGGCTCGAGGGCGAGTCGATCCGCGACGCGCTGCTCGCCGCGGCCGGCACGCTCGACACGAAGATGTATGGCCGGACCGGGCTCGACGTGAAGGTGCCCCGGCGGAGCATCTATCTCACCGTGAAGCGCAGCGAGCCGATCGGGTTTTTGCAGGTGTTCGACCAGCCGGAGCCGGTGCAGCCGGTGGGAGCGCGTGGCGTGGCCACGGTGCCGACGCAGGCGCTGGCGATGATGAACTCGCCGCTCGTGCGGTCAGCGGCGGAGGGCCTGGCGAAGCGGGCCCGCACGACGCTCGGCCTCGCGCCATCTGCCGCAGCGGGCGAGGCGACGATCGACTATTGCTTCACGG
>JBILVW010000019.1:0-15832 GCA_044370205.1 Pirellulales bacterium
CCTCAACGTGTCGGCCAACGTCATCACGCTCGAAGACCATGTGGATGTCATCCGCACGACGGCTGAGTCCACCACCGATCATCTAGCCTGCGACCTGCTCGCGATCATGCTCGCCCGTCGTGACCGGCAGTCTGGCGTGGCAGAAGGCAAGCGAGGCAGTCTCGAGCCGGTCGAGATCCAGGCGAAGGGCAGCCCCGTTGTGGTCACCAGCGACGCAGCCGCGCTCGAGGCCCGGGCCGCCCGGCTCGGCTACGAGATCGCCACCCGCCGGATCCTGCTCGACGGCGAGGAGCCGGTCGCGCTCACCGTGCGAGACACCGAAATGGAAGCCCGCCGCATCGATTACTGCCCCGGTCCGCCCGGTGATCCGGGCTCGCTCTTGGCCGTGGGCCCCGGCTGGCTTCGCGGCCGTGCGGACAATGCGCCGCCGATGCAGGTGCGTTGGCAGCAGTGGCTGCGGATGCGGCCCGATGGCGATGGGCACGTGGTCTCCATCGCCGGCGACTCGGAGGTCGTCGTGGAACGTCAGGGCCGGCTGGCTGCAGCCGAGATGCACCTCTGGCTCGACATGGCTGACGCGGCGGCGAAGCAGCCGAAGCCGGTAAAGCCCGCCGGGCCGCCGGGCCCTGACTTCTCCCGGGTGCAGCCGTCGCGGCTGCTCGCTCGCGGCATCGTCGAGGCCGACGCCGATGCGGCCACGGTGCGGACCGACCGGCTCGAACTCTGGTTCAAGAGCCAGCCGCCGGCGGTGGCGCAGGCAGCGCCGGCCCAGCCCGCGACTCCCGCGGCGACACCTGCTCCCCAGGCCCCGGCCCAGCCTCAGGCTCCGCGCGAGCAACAGCCGCAGGGCAAGATCGTGGCCTCCGGCGGGCTCGTCCGCGGGCTCGTGACGCTCGCGGCTGGCGGCAACCAGATCGATGAGCTGTCGATGGAAGGGCAGGTGCGGCTTCTGGAACAGCCGCTGGCCGCCGCTGCCGCACCGGAGCCGCCGCTCGACATTCAAGGGGATCAGCTTCAGGTGTCGCGGCCGCAGCGGTTCGACGCGCGGGCGATCGTCTCGGGGCGGCCCGCCCGCGTGAGCGGCCGGGGGCTCGACCTCGAAGGGCCGATGGTCGAGTTCGACCGCGGCCGCAGCCGGCTCACGGTGGACGGCGCTGGTCGGCTCGCGCTGCCGATGGGGCAGGCTGGTGGCGGGCTCGATGTGTTCGGATTTTCGGACGCCGCTGGAGAGCCGGCCCCAGTCGCTTCTGCCCCGGCCGCCGCCGCCCAGAAACTCAATGTCGTCTGGCAAGGACGCATGGACTTCGACGGGCTTACGGCGCGGTTCGTCGAGCAGGTCGTGGCCTCGAGCGACCGCGCGAACGTGCATGCCGGCTCGCTCGACGTCGTCTTCGACAAGCCCTTCAGGCTCGGCGCCGACGGCCTGGAGCGCGGCGGGCCTCAGCCCGAGGTGGCGCGGATCGCCTGCGGCAGCGGCGTGCGGGTGGAGAGTGAGACGCAGACCGCCGACGGGGGCCGCTCGAAGGAGCAGCTCTTCGTGAAGGATCTCGTGATCGATCGGGCCAGCGGCGACGTGTCGGGCACCGGGCCCGGTCGGCTCACGAGCACGCGGCTCGGCCAGTCACCGGCGGCGGGCTTCGCGCCAGGCGCCGCGGCTGGACTGCCGCAGCGGCCCGCGGTGCAGCCGGTGGCCGCCACCACGCCGGCACCCGGGCTCACCTATCTCGGCGTGGACTTTCAGCGCGGCCTGCGGGGCAATCTCAACCGCCGCATGATGGAGTTTCACCAGCGGGTCGAGGCGATCTGGGGCCCCGTCGCTGCCTGGGGCGACACACTTGATCCGCATGCGGCCAACGGTCTGCCCGCCGGCGTGTTCACCGTGTCGTGCGACGTGCTTGGCCTCGGTCAGTCGCCGCCGCAGCCCGGCACCAAGCGGCCCGGCATCGAGCTCGCCGCCGGTGGCAACGTGCTCGTGGAGGGGGAGGCGTTCACGGCCAGGAGCGCCCGGCTTACGTGGAGCGAGGCCAAGGACCTGCTCGTCTTCGAGGGGGACGGCCGCAGCGACGCGCAGCTGTTCCGGCAGCTGCAGGCGGGTGCCCAGCCATCGAGCGCGTCGGCCGGCAAGATTCTCTACTGGCGCGGGCTCAATCGCGTGGACGTGGAAGATGCGAGATACCTCGACCTCGATCAGCTCCGGGGCGGCGGTCCGGCCCCCGCGATGCCCGGCGCCGCCGGCCCGGCTCCACGCCGGCCGGTTCCACCGAAGCCCCAGCAGTCGCTGCCGTCGACGTGAGCGGGAGCGAGCGGACTACGGGATTCGGCGGGATTCGGCGTCGAGGGCGTCGAGGACGAACTGCATGATCTCCGGAGCGATGCGGTCGTAGTAGACGGTCGAATGTCCTTCGCCCGGGCCGACGCGTGCCTCGAGCAGCGCGACATGCGGGATGCCGAGAGCCACGAGCTTGCTGTGGAGCCGGGCGGCGCCGTCGTGCCAGTGCAGGTCGGAGGGATCGCTCGCGAAGCACTGGTGCCGCGGCCAGTTGAGCGGATGCACATGGAGGATGGCCGTGTCCTGCCGGGCCCGCTCCACGTCGCCGTAGATCGTCCAGAGCGTGTCGTAGTATTCACCGTCGTCGCGATCGCCCGCCTCCCGCATCGCGAGATGGAAGTCGATCGCCGGTGCGATCGCCGCCGCCACCGGAAACAATTGCGGATAGCGGTATGACAGCCGCAGCGCACCCTGGCCCCCCATGCTCGTGCCAATGAGGCCGATACCCGGTGGCTGCACGCCGAACCGCCGTTCCAGCTCGGCTCGCACGTGCTCGACGACGTACCGCTCCGCCGTGATCTCTGGATCGAACGCAGGCAGCCGCTTGTCGAGCCACCACGAACGGCCCGCGCGGGGCGCGATCGCCGGCACGGCCGCCGCCTCGATCTGATCGCGAAGCCCCGGCAGCTCCTGCAGCCACCGCTCCCGCACGCCATGGAAATAGATGACCGCCCGGCCGCTGCGCGGCTGGGGCGGCTCGTAGAGCTCGCACTCGTGGCCGGCGACCGTGATCGTGGACCAGTGTGGGCGGGGAGGCGGGGGCATGAAGTGGGTCGCATCGTGCGGGTGGCGATCGCATCGATTGTAGGCCGATCCGGCGACGAAGGTGTTACACTCCGTCGCCATGCATGTTCTGCTCTCCGCCACCGAACTCGCCGCCGGGATCGACCGGCTCGCCGACACGGTCCGCCGCGAGTATGACCGCCGGCCGCTCGTCGTGGTGGGGGTGCTCACGGGCAGCATCGTGCTCGTGGCCGATCTCATTCGGCGACTCGAATGCCCGATCGAGCTGAGCATGGTTTCGGCGAGCAGCTACCGCGGTAGGGCCACGTCGCCCGGCCGGCTGGAGCTGCGGCTCGATTCCTTGCCCGACCTGGCAGGCCGCGACGTGCTCCTCGTGGACGACATCTTCGACACCGGCCGCACGCTGGAGGCGCTCGACGCCGAACTCCGCAGCCGAGGGGCGGCGAGCGTGCGGTCGCTCGTGCTGGTGCGGAAGGCCGGCCGGGCCGAGGTGGCCTTCCAGCCCGATTTCGTGGGGTTCGACATTCCGGATGTGTTCGTCGTGGGGTATGGTCTCGACTTCGACGGCGCGTGGCGGCATCTGCCTCATCTCGCCGCGCTCGATCCCGACGACATCGCCGCCGCTCGCAGCGGTTGCCAGCAGAACCCACATGCCCACCGAATCTCGACCGTTGATCCTGCTGCTCGTGCCCGGATGTGATCCGGTCGGCACGGGGCGGGAGATCGAACTCGTCGCGGCGGGCTTTCAGGCCGCGGGTTGGAACACGCATGTCGCAGTGACCAGCCGAGGCGGTGTGGTGGCGGAGCGGCTCGCGGCCCGTGGAATCGCGGTGCATCGCGTGGGCCGCCGGCCAGCGGTCGATTGGGCGGCTGCGACCAACGCGGTCAGGCTCGCACGACGACTACGGCCCACGGCCGTGCTCGGCTTTGGCCGCTCGCAGCTCCCGGCGGCAGCGTTGATCGCGCGAGTGCCGCCGCGGCCACGGGTGATCGTCCGCCTGGGCCGCCGTGTGTCGCGGCCGCTGCACCGATGGGCCGTTGGTCAGCTCGATCAGGTGCTCGCCACGTCGCCGGCCGTGGCCGCCTCGTGCCCGCGGCGGGCGAATGGCGTGCAGGTCGACGTCGTGCCACCGGGCATCGAGTCGGATACCGGGGCGGGACTTTCACGGCAGGAGATCGCCGCCCGGCTCGGCCTCGATCCGACGAAGACCTGGACGCTCTGCGTGGCGCCGCTCGTCGCCTCATCCAAGCTCGAGCGGCTCATCTGGGCGATCGATCAGCTCGGCGTCGTGAACAAGGGGCTCGAGCATGTGCTCGTGGGCGCGGGGCCGCTCCTGCGGCGGGTGCAGCGGCGGGCCCGGGTGCAGGAGCTGGCCGAGCGGCTGGTGGTGATGCCCCACTGCGATCTCCTGCCCGACCTCATCGGCCAGGTGCGGCTCATCTGGCAGTCGGGCGACGTCGCCTTGGGCGGCGCGGTTCTCGACGGCATGGTCCGAGGCGTGCCGGTCGTCGCGGTGGAGAGCGATGCAGCGGGGCAGCTCATCGTGAATGGCGAGACCGGCCGCATCGTGCCGGCCTTGCCGGAGAGCGAGTTTCCGCGGCGGGCCTTCGGGATCATCGAAGACGACGCCCTCGCGGCCCGCTATGGCGCCGCCGGGCGGGAACGGGCTGCGGCGGAGTTTTCCGCAGAGAAGTTGGTGGCCGCCTGCCTCGCCGCGAGCGTGGCGCCTTGTGGGGCCATGCGGAGCTGACCGTCTTCGGCGACGAGCACACCCGCCTTGAACACCTTGGCCGGCATCGAGAACATCCGCGCGAGGTCGCGGTCGGGGCGGTAGAGCGTGATGTCGGCGTCGCCGCCGACGCCGAGGTGGCCCTTGTGAGGCAGGCCCGCGATCCGGGCGGGGGCGGCCCGCGTGATGATGCACAGCTCCTGCAGCGTGTATTCGCGGGAGAGATCCTTGAGCGGGCTGCGCCTGCGGACAGCGGGATGGATGCGATCGAAGGCCGCGCGGCGGAAGGCCGCGTCGCCGAGCAGCTGCATGAGATGCGGATAGGCCGTGAAGTGGGCGCCGTTGGGATGGTCGGTGGAGAGGGCCACCCGCCACGGATCGGTCGCGGTGAGGAACCACTCCAGGCCGATCGCCCACTGCCAGGCATGCACCATGCTCTTCTCGCGGTAGGCGATCGGCAGCACGCCGCAGCCCCCTTCGAGATGCAGGTCGTGGGCCATCCAGGGCATGCCGGTGGCATGGGCGAGATGCTCGGCGGCGGCGGCATCGCCGGTCATGGCCACCGTGTCGCCGAAGAGAATCTGACCGACGTCGAGCGTGAGCGTGTCGTGGGTGTTGAAAAACTCCACGAGCGGGGCGACGCCCGAGCCGAACGAGCCCTCGTCGAGGTCGCCACCGGAGTAGCTGTGAAACTGCACGTGGGCGAGGTGAGCCCGGCGGCCGGCGAACGTCTTCATCGTCTCGAGGAGCGACCGCCAGTTGCCCGGCAGGCCGAGATTGGCCGTGTGCACGTGGAGCGGATGCGGCAGGCCGAGTGAGTCGACCGTCGTGGCCAGCCGGTCGAGGATCAGCCGCGGCGTGAGCCTGGGTCGGTCGGGGAGCGGCGTGTCGAGATCGTGGTGGTCGCCGCGGCGGCCGTGCTTCCAGAAGGCCGCGCCGCCGGGATTGGCGATCTTCACCGCCCAGCCCCTGCCGGTGGCGATCGCTTCACCGACGAGCCGCTGCGTTGCGGCGGCATCGTTGCGCTCGAGGGCGTCGAGTACGGGAGCCTCGTCGGCCGCCAGCAGATAGATGCCCTTGTCGAGGATCGGGAGGTCGGCCAATTCGGCATGGGCGACGCCTGCCGCAGCCGTGGCGATCGCCGCGTCGAAGACGGTCGTATAGCCGAGGGCGGCGTAGGCCGCGCCGGTGGCATGGATCGTGGGCACCGCTGCGGGGCGGCGCCGCGCCAGCTGCGGTGCGATCCGGCGGCCGGCGTTCACCTTCGGTCCGGCCACATGGCTGTGGAGATCGACACCGCCGGGCATCACGACGAGGCCTGAGGCGTCGATCCGCGTAAAGCCGCGTGGGTCGGCGGGCGGGGCGACGATCCGGCTCTCCTCGATCCAGATGTCACCGACGACGCCATCGCGGCCGTGAGCCGGATCGTGAATCGTGCCGCCTGCAAGCACGAAGCGAGAGGCATCGGCCGTCATGAGGCACCTCCCGTCGGGGTGGCGGTCAACGCGGCATGAAGTGATCCCAGGTCGGCCATGATCGTGGCGTCGCTGCCGGCGAGTCGATGCACTGCGAGTCCTTCGCCATGCGCGGCGAGTACCTGTTCGATGGAGGCCGCCAGGCCACCGACGACGACGACCGCATCAACCTCGCCCCGCTCGATGAGCTGCATGGCCGACGCCTCGCCGGGCTGAAACTCGCCGCCGTCGCGGTCGGCCCGGGCGATGGCCCCGGCGGCGCCGTACCGCCAGGTGCAGACGGCATCGAACGCGGCGGCCCGCGGTCGCAGCGGAATCTCGAAGGCCGGCTTGCGGTGCGCGATCGTCCGCACGAGATGCACGAGGCTCCACGACTCCAGGCCGACCGAATCCGACGAGTCGTCGGTCACGAAGCCCACGCAGGCGGCCTGGTCGATGGCGGCGTGAAGTGTGCGACAGGCGGCGGCGAGGGCAGGCTCCGCACTCGACGGCGGTTCGCTGTGCAGGAGCATGTGCTGCACGAGTCGCGCAGCTTCAACGGCGGCATCGCGGTCGAGGGCGACGTGCTCCGTTCCGGGCGGTGCAGCGGGCAACGGACCGCCCACCGCGAGCGTGCGGCGGGCCGTCTGTGCTGCCAGCGGAGCGGTCACGTGCCGCGCCATGAACCCCGGGCATGCAGCCTCGGGATCGCAGAACCAGAGAACGACGAGGTCGGCCCGGTCGCGAAGCTCGTCACGATCGGCCGTCACCTCACCGACTCGCGCGATGGTCGGTGCCGCTGGTCGCGATGTCTCGGGGTCACCGGCATCGATGGCGGCGCCGATCGCCTCGGCGAGGTCGCAGGCGGCAACCACGACGTCGGTTCCGACGCCCTGAAATCCCGTCACGAGCACCCGCCGGGCGGCGTGCAGCCGCGCGGCCGAGGCCTCGACCGTCACGGCAGAATTCGACGGCTGTTCGCGACCGCGGCTCACGACTTCGGCTGCACCCAGATGTTGCGGTAGCGAACTGGGTTGCCGTGATTCTGCAGATGAAGCTGGCCGGAAGGCCCTTCCTGTTTCTGCGGTCCGCCGGGCGTGATCTTGGGCACCGCGACGTTCTCCTGGATCACGACGCCATTGTGCCGGACGGTCATCACGGCATCCTTCACCTTCGTGTCACCCTCGAAGCGAGGGGCGGTGAAGTCGATGTCGTAGGTCTGCCACGTCAGCGGCGGCAGGCACATATTCACCTTCGGGGCCGCGACGCTGTAGACACCGCCGCACTCGTTGTTTTTGCCCTCGAGCCCGAAGCTGTCGAGCATCTGCACCTCGTAGGCACCGGCGATGTAGGCCCCGCTGTTGCCCCGCCCCTGGCCGCGATCCTTGGGCTGGTAGGGCAGGCGAAACTCGATGTGCCAGTGCGAGTCGCCGAACGAGTCCTTCGCGGTCACGCCTTCCATGAGCAGGCCGTCTTCGGTGAGCCGCGGATCGATGAGCGTCGTCGCCTCGTCCACGGGGCCCGAACCGTCGAAGATCACGATTGCCCCTTCGGGCGGCTTCTTTCCCAGCGTCGGGCTCGTGCGTTCGACCTTCGGAAACGTGGCGATCGTCGTGCCGGCATCGTCGAGCACGGTGAGGCTACCGCTCTCGATCCGCCCGCGCCGCTTCGCGCCACCGATGTCGAGGCCTTCGAGGCTGACGACCGCCCCGTCCCGCGTGCCGGTGCCGCGGAGCTTCGTGGGGGGCGTCCAGCCGTCACCCGGCAGTCCGCCCGGATAGCCCACGGCGTCGAAGCTGCCGTCGCCGAGGGCGACGACCTGCACCCCGTACTTTTCAGCTGAGCCACCCTTCGTCAGCGTGCCGGCATACTCGCCCTGAAACGGGAAGTCGGCGTCGGCGGCCGCCGGATCGGTGGAGGCCGGGTTCTTGGTCGGGGCGGCGGCTGTCGCCACGTCGAGGAGGCCGACGCAGACCACGAACGCAGCCACGGGCACGGCGAATGAGATACGAGACATAACCAATCTCCTGGGTGAGACCAAAGAGTATGCCCGAAACCACCGCCTCTGCCACGGCCTCCACGAGAAGCATTGCCGGCACGGGGGCGGCAAAAGTCTCGTCGCTGTGGGCCGAGGCGGCCCAACGCTCCTCGAGCGTTCGCCGACCCCCGTGCCTCCCCCCTGCGTGCATTGCCGTCACGGGGGCGGGGCGTCAGGGGGCGAGGTATGGGATCGGCTCGGCCGGCTTCAGTTCGTCGCTGATGTCGCCGGAGAGTTCATAGGCAGTCTCCCCCTCGAGCGCGATCGACCGGATGCCCGAGCCGGGCGCGAAGTCGATCGTCTTGAGGTCGACGCCCACGACGTAGGGGCTCAGCGCACTCTCGAAATAGTAGACCCGCCGCCCGTGGTCGAGCACCGTCCGCCAGTAGGTGGGGGCGATGTTCGGGTGCTGCGGGTCGGGGGCGCCCCACGGCACCGATACGTTCCGCATCACGCTCATCACGCCCGCCACCTGTTTCCGGGTGTCGGTTTCCGCGTCGCCGAGCCGCTTCAGGTAGTAGCTGGCCCGCACGAAGCGGTCTTCCGACTGGTGCGATCCGGGGAGCATCATGGCCCCGTCCATCCGTTCCCAGTAGCGATTGAGCGTCTGCTGCTGCTCGAAGACGGGGCTGTTGGTCATCACCTGGAAGCCGCGGTCGTGGTGAATCACCGGCTTGCCGGCGATGTATTCGATGATCGCCGAGTCGCCCGTGGCGTCGGTGACCGAGAGGTGGATCGTCGGATGCCCAGCGTTGTCGGGGCCGAAGGTCGAGGGCACGATGTAGATCGGGTCTTGCCTGAAATGCTCGACCACCTCGGCGACCGTGGCGTAGCGGCTGAGGACGTAGGTCACCCATGCCCCCATCGAGATCTTCGGCTTGGGGGGCGACGGCTCCTGCCCGAAATCGGCCTCGGCCAGGTAGAGCAGGTTCGCTCCGAGGCCCTTCTCGTTGAGCCCGTCGAAGGCGCCGTCGATCGGCCCGCCAGGCGTCATCGAGCCGGCGGCGACGACCGCCCCGTAGCGGCTCTCCCATTCCAGGCCGCCACGGATGCCGACGTTCTTTGTGCCGCGCGGGATCACGTAAAAGTGCGTGTTGAAGTCGTAGGGCCAGTCCATCGACCGCCCAGTGATCGCGCTGCCGTCACGGCCGAGCCACGTGGCGCGCGAGCAGGCGAATGCGGCGGACGCCCAGGCCGCCACCATCACGGCGGACACGAGACACGACACGACGACGGGACGAGCAGGCATGAAACACTCCTGTGGCGGAACGTGTGGGATTGGCGGCGGGCAGCGTAGCCGCCGCAGCCATCCAGCGGCAACCAGCCGAGCCATGGAGTCCGGCGGGAGGAGCGATCCTCACGCGAGACCGGTGAGGGGGCCGTCGCCGCAGAAGTCGGGATTGCCGAACCGGGCGAGTTCCGTGTGGCCCATCGCGTGGGCGAGCGAGAGCAGGAGCCGGTTGTGGGGCACGCCGCCATACTCGGCCGCGCGGCCCATCGAAAACGCGAGGCCGTTGCCCACGAGCACCCAGGGGACGTCGGCGTGGGAGTGGGAGTTGCCCTCTCCCAGCTCGTTCGTCCAGAGGATCGTCGTGTGGTCGAGGAGCGAGCCGGAGCCGCCGGGCTCGGGTGTCTCGGCGAGCCGCTTGGCCAGATGTGCGATCTCGCCGGCATACCAGGCGTTGATCTTCGTGAGCTTCTCTTGGGCGGCCTCGTTTGAGTTGGGCTCGTGCGAGAGCTCGTGCTGCCCTTCGTCGATGCCCAGCCACTTGAACCGCGGCTGGCCTACTGACTGGGTGTATTGCAGCGTGGCCACGCGGGTGAAGTCGGCGGCCAGCGATGAGACGACCAGCTCGATCTGCATCCGGCTGAGCTTCGGCATCTGGTCGTTCTGCTCGACCACGCCCTCTTCGAGCGTGGGCACGACATGGGCCACCTCGACGCGCTGGCTCGACAGTTCCTTCTCGAACGACCGCACCAGGTCCGTATGCTCCTCGAGAATTCGGCGGTCTTCGGCCGGCAGGGCCTTGGCCACGGTCGCAAGATCCTCGCGGACTTCGTCGAGCACGCTCTGCATGCTCTCGCGATCTTTCATCTGGCCGTAGAGCTTGTGGAACATCTGGTATGGGTCGTCGATCGGAGCCACGGGCCGGTTGGGCCCCGTGTAGACCATCCGGCTCCAGGTATCGGCCTTGTTGGGCACGAGCACGCCGAACTCGAGCGAGCCGAACCGCGTGGCGGTCTCGGGCCGCGACTGGAGGTGGTTCCTGATCTCCTGGTCGATCGAGCGGCCGCTCGCCCAGCCGGCGGGCGTGTTGCCGCCCCCCTGGACGTTGCCCGGGAAAAGCTCGATGCCGGTGAGCATGCAGCCCATGCCGCGCATGTGCAGGTCGCCATCCCCCTTCACCTTGTTGTGCACGCCCTTGAGCGTGAGCAGGCGATCGCGGAATGCGTCGAGCGGCTGGAGGATCGGCGGCAGCTCGGCCGGCACGCGGACCGGTCCGGGCGTGAGGAACTGGCCGGGAATCCGTGGCCAGAAATTCTTCTTCACCACGCCGTCGGGGCTGAACACGACGATCAGCCGCTTCTTCGGCGTCGCCGTCGCAGCCGCGGCCAGGCTCGGCAGGTTGCCCAGGAAGGGCAGCACGGCGGAGCCGACGCCGAGCCGGCGGAGCAAGTCGCGGCGGGAGATCGCAAGGTCGGGCGTCATGGCGTGGTCTCCGGAACGGCAGCCTTTGCCACCTCGGGCTTCGGCGGCAGCGCCGCCACGGTCATGATATCGACGAGCAGTCGGGGGATGCTGAAGCCGCTCGCTACGAACGACTGCCGCAACCCTTCAAGTGTGTCGGGGCCCCACGCCCGGGCGGGCTGCTTCACCAGGGCGTGAAACAGGGTCTGCACGAAGGCCTCCGGGGTATCGCGGCTGGTAGCCACGTAGGCGGCGAGTTCCCGGGCGCCGCGGAACCGGGCCACCGGCCCTTCCCGGGGGAGATAGGAGCCTGCCGGATCGATCGGCTTGGCCGTACCGCCACGCAACTCGCTGTCGCGATAGCGGCCGATGGCGTCGAACTCCTCCAGCGCAAATCCGAGCGGATTGATCATTGTGTGGCAGGTCTGGCAGGCGACGGCTTTCGTTTGGAGTGCGACCCGCTCGCGGGTGGTCAGGTCGGGATGCTGGTCCGGCGACAGGGGCGCGATCGCCTCCTGTGGTGGCTTGAGCGTGTTGCCGAGCACGCTCCGCGCGAGGAACACGCCTCGGTGGATCGGCGACGTCGCGCTCGCGTAGGAGAGCACGCTCATCATGTAGGGGTGCGAGAGCAGGCCGCCCCGGCGACCGTCGTCGAGCCGCACGCGGCGGAACGGCTCGTCGGGCGGCAGCGTGGCACCGTACAGCGGCGCCAGCCGGCCGTTGATGTAGACCTCATCGTCGGTGAACAGCCGCCGAAAGTCGCCGGCGCGCCAGACGGCGTCGTCGAGGAAGAGTTCGAGGCTCGTGCGCAGGTCGGCGGCGATCTCCGGCGAGAAGGCGGAGAACTCCTTGCCGTCCTTCGTGATCTCCGGGCCGAGGTCCACGCGGAGCCAGCCGAACAGGAAGTCGCGAACCTTCGCCCGCGTGCGGCGGTCCTGCACCATCCGCTCGGCCTGCTTCCGCACCTGCTCGGGTGTGGCGAGTTGGTGCTTCGCGGCGGCATCCCAGAGCGGCTGGTCGGGAATCGAATCCCAGAGGCCGAACGACAGCCGGGCGGCCGTATCGAAGGGGTCGGTCATGCCGGCCGCCGCGTCGGCCTCGCGGTAGAGGAATCGCGGCGACCCGAGCGTGAGCAGGAGCGATCGCTTGAGGGCGGCATCGAGGTCGGGGGCGTCGGCGAACGGACGGTCGATCACCAGAGCCGTCAGTTCGGGCGACAACGGCCGCCGGAAGGCCCGTTCGGCGAATCTGGCGGCGAACTTCCGGAGCTTGTCGGCCCGATCGGGCGCATCGCGTTTCGTTCCCGCCAGATGCTCGGCCTGCTCCAGGCAATAGTCGGCCGTCTCGACCGCGGCCGCCGTCGTGGCTGCATACCACTCCTGTGAGATGGTCGTGCCTCGCTCGTAGCCGATCGACTTGTCGTCGGGCGGGAACGGCGTCTCGAGCACGAACACGGTCGGCGCCTCGTGCGGAATCAGGCAGCGCTCCGGCACCGGCTCGAGCAGGCCGTGAGGCGGCTTCCAGAGGAGTTCGATCGACGCGTTGGTGAGTGGCTTGTGCTTCGTGTTGTCCACGCCCTGGTTGGCCTTCGAGAACTCGAGCTTGAGCGGATAGGCACGGCCGCCGAGCAGGAAGATGCTCGCCCGATATTCGGTCTCGTTGCCCGACTTCACGTAGGCGTCGATGAGCGGCGGCTCGTGCCAGGCCGTGTTGAGGGCCAGTCTCGCCGAGTGTTCGGTGCGGACGACGATCCCATACGTGCCGGTTTCCGGCGGCACGATCGATCCCATCCAGCGAATCGCGAACCGATTGGGCAGGAACCGTTCCGGATCCGGGCCTTCGACGCCGAAGTGGAAATTGACCTGCGGGTCGATCTGCTCGTAGACGAGGCTCTTGCCGCGATCGAAGTCGCGGCCGTGGAAGTATTCGCCCTTCAGGCCGCGGCGGTCATCGACGCCGGGCCCACGACCGCGGAAGCTCGCGATCAGATCGGCGACGGTGTTTTGATATTGCCGCACGGTGAGCCGCGACAGCTCGACCCGGGCCGGGCGGTTGCGATCGCGGGCCACGGCCGAATAGAAGGCCCCGTGCATGTACTCTGCCACCTGCCGCGCGGCCTTGCCCGTCACGAGCGAAGGATCGTCCTCGGGCATCGTCTCATCGATGTAGGCCGCGAGCTGGTTCACGGACCGGTCGCCGACGAGCGGCGCGGGCACGTCCGTGGTGCCGCCGCCGGTCTCGCCATGGCAGCGGCCGCAGTGCTCCCTATAGATGGCCAGGCCGGGGTGGTCGGCGGCAAGGGCGGCCGTCGCCAGGCTGCCGCCAGCCAAGAACATCAGAATCCTGAAGGCATTCATGAGGGTGGCCGCTGCAGACGCGGTGGGGAAGGAGACTCAATTATAATTGGGCCCATCCCGGAGGAGAATCGAACAATGTCCGCTTTCGGCCATGGCTCCGTCGAGGTGTCGAACAACGGTGTGGCGAACAGGTTTCGCTACCGGCTCCTGCGGCCCGCGGCGGTCGAGCCGGGCCGCGTGTATCCCGTCGTCCTGTTCTTGCACGGGGCCGGCGAGCGGGGCACCGAAAACGAAAAGCAACTGAAGTATCTGCCGCAGTGGCTGGCCGAGCCAGGCATGCAGGAGAAGTATCCCTGTTATCTCGTGGCGCCGCAGTGCCGGCCCGATCACCCCTGGGTCGAGGTGGCCTGGGATGACGTGGCAAGCACGCCGCAGTCGCCCGAGATGACCCCCGACCTTGCCGCCGCCGTCGCAGCGCTCGACGACGTGCTGGCGACGGAGGCGGCCGATCCGCAACGCGTCTACCTGACGGGCCTGTCGATGGGGGGCTACGGAGGCTGGGATCTGGCAGCCCGGATGCCGAAGCGGTTTGCGGCGCTGCTCCCGATCTGCGGTGGTGGCGATGAGACAACGGTGCCGCGGCTGGCAAACCTGCCGATCTGGTGCTTCCACGGTACCGACGACACGGTCGTGCTGCCGGGACGGTCGAGGAGTATGATCGCCGCGGTAAAAGCCGCTGGTGGCTCGCCGCGGTATTCGGAACTGGAGGGCGTGGGCCACGATTCGTGGACGCCCGCCTATCGCGACCCCGTCGTGCTCGACTGGCTCTTTGCCCAACGGAAAGGAATGGCCCGATGACATCCTCACGACGAGCGACACCTGTGCTCTCCCGACGCACGTTTACGACGCTCACCGCGGCGGCGTCAAAAGCCAGAACATCGTCGCCCTCTGCAACTTCGACTACACCGGCCCGCTCTCCGAGGCGGTGCTGCTCGCTAACATCGCCTTCCGCGTGCAGGGCGAATTTGACTGGGATGCCGCCGCCATGAAGAGCAGCCGCGACGACGTCAACGGCATGCTCCGGCGGGAGTATCGGAAGGGCTGGGAGGCGTAGTCGCCTACCGGTGCGGAAGCAGCGGGCGGCCGAACTCGACGCCGTCGATGAGGAGCAGCTCTTGTGGGGCGAGGAGCGGTTCGCAGGCGATTCGCTGGCGGGTTGCGAGGTCGGCCTCGAGCGGCAGCGTGCCTTCGATCCGGAGCCGATCGCCCGTGAGCGTGGCCGTGACGGTGCGTGCGGCGAACTCGCGGCCGAAGGCGGCGAAGCCGGCGTCGTCGCAGTGCTCGCGGGCCTCGATGTCGAGGGCCACGAGGCTCCGGCCCCGCGGCTGGTGCTCGTGGAGCGTGGCGGTCAGCCGCTGGGCGCCGAGTTTGGCGGCGTCGGTCCGCAGCCGCCAGTCCCGCGGTGCAGACCCATCGGTCGCCGCGAGCAGCGACCGGAAGGCGACGACGGCGTCGTGCATGCGGATGAAGAACACGGCATCGCCCGGGAGTGTCGCCGCATCGGCGATGAGGGCATCGGCGGTCCACACCTCCGCGTCGGCCGGCAGCAGCAAGTGGGCCCGCAGGCAGGGGAGGTCATCCGGATCGGCTTTGAACGCCGGCACCGCCGGATCGAACATCCACGCCGCGGTGATCCGCGGGCCACGCTGCGACGAGACGAGGAACGTGCGGAGGTGGTGGGCCTTCGACTGGCCGCCGTGGCCGACCGGCTCCTTCCGCCGGCCGTAGGGATCGTCGCGGCCATCGATGACGAGCGTGACGTTGGGTGTGGCGGGGCCGCCCGGCAGGTGGATGGCGAGCGACTTGTCCTCCGGTCCGCGGCACTCGCCGGCGACGCCGATGGCGAGCGTTTCACCGATAAAGTTGGTGCTGCGTGCCCACGGCTCGGAGTTGAACCGCTGGATGACGAACCTGGGCGTGCGGGCCAGGGGGCCATCCCGCAGATCCGCCGGCGGATCCCAGCGACACGCGTCGCGGAAGACTCGGAGATGCTCCCGCGGTGCTCCGGGCAGCCAGCCTGCCGGCTCCGTCCGCAGCGGGCTGGTCAGCCAGCCGGACGCATGTAGATGCTCGTCGAGATAGCCGCGGCCGAAGAGGTAGTCGTAGTCGCGGCTGTGCGGGCCTGCCAGTCGCTCGGCCGGCGAGAACCAGTTGGCCGCGATGCCGGTCCAGATGAAGGCGAGCGCTGCCTCGGACTCGCGGCGGATACGAGGGTCGCCCGCGTGTCGGGCGATCAGCCCGAGCGAGTCGAGATCGGTGCCGTAATAGGTGGGGCTCGAGTACTCTGTGATCCCGTGGCGGGCCGTATGGTCGAGCCAGCCCCGCCACGCCAGCTCGCCTGTCCGCGCAGCCTCCGCGTCGCCGAGTTGCCCCAGGGTGAGCAGGTTCCAGGTCTTCATCAGATAGACGTTGGTGTAGCCGGGCTTCACTGCATGCCGCTGGATGGCGACGAGGGCGTCGCGGTGGATCGCGTCGAGCGAGTCGCGGGCGG
>JBILVW010000265.1:0-4592 GCA_044370205.1 Pirellulales bacterium
TGCGGGCCGTTTGACGTGATGCGTCGGGAACTTCTCTTCGTTGGCAATTAGTTGGCATTCTCAAGGGGCGGTCCCATGAAAATTCAAACTGCGATGGCGGTTGGCATCGCTCTCGTGCTGACGGCGGACACGCGGGCCGACTCGATAGTGTATGTCTCGCAAAATGCGACCAGCCCGACGTACGCCCAGTTGGTCATAGGTGCCGCGAACGGCCTGGGTCAAAACGGCACTTCAAGCAACCCGTTTGGCTCGGTCCAAGCCGCGTACGCCTACCTTTACAGCACGGCCGGAAATCACACGATTCGGCTGCTCGCCGATGGAGGCGGCACGTACGGGGGTGACGACATCGGTCAGAATGAGAACGCCAACGGCAATGGCGTCATCCGGTTTGTGAATGGCACCATATTCCCAAACTCCAGTCCGACCTGGACGACTGTCAAGCTGGTTTCCGACAGCACCCGGGTGACGATGCGGATGTCGTATCCGACGGGCCAGTTTGCCACCGACGGCATCACCGCTCCGGCTGAAGGTGCCTCCGGTGGTCAATATCCGGCCGCGTACGAGAAGGAAGTTCCGAGTCCGAATGGCTCCCCCGCCCTAAATCGCGGCACTGTGATCCGCGGTCTTTGGAATGCCGGCGTCTCGATGGCCCTGCCCGGAATGATCGTGGAGGATCTCGACATCGTTCTCGGCGGCGGCCACGTACTCGTCGGTACGACTGCAGCTAACGTGGGCACGAAGCAGCAGTTTACGTTCAACAACGTCAACGTGACCCTTGAGCGAGAAATGTACGCAGCGCCGGTAACCGGTAACCCGATCTGGGGGAAGTCGGCACTGTTCACGTCGCACATGCCGCAAGCAGACTTGAACAATAGTTATCTGTCGTTCACCAACTCGAACATTTTCCTGCGCAACAACGATGACACCGCCTGGGGCAGCGCGGGCGGCACCGACGGCGACTTCTTTGTCGGCCAGACATGGGCGGGCGCCAAACTGCCGAACAACTTCGTCACGGGCAACGACTCCTCCACACTCAACTACTGGAACGGATCGGAGTATGTGGAATGGGCCGACGCCCCGCCGGGCAGCATCTGGCAGTCCAATCGGAACCCCAATTCGCTAAGGACCTATCAGCTCGGCGCCACGGGAGTCAACAACTTCCTGAATCTCGCCAGCTTCGTCGCCCCCGTGCCTCCGGCGGACTTTAGCTGGCTCGGTGGCACGGGAGGCACGGGCACCTGGGCCGCGACCGGCGGAACGAACTGGGGCGGCGGGCCTTGGAACGCCGCCGAGACCGCCGAGTTCGCGGGCACTCCCGGCACCGTCACGGTGGACGTAGGGGGTGTTGCGGCCAACAACGGTCTTGAGTTTGCGGTCGGCGGCTACACGCTCTCGGGAGACCCCGTCACACTCGGCGGCGCCAACGCGGCCGCCAATGCGATCACCACCCTGGACGGCACGACTACGATCAACGCCCCGCTCGCCGGTTCTACGGGCTTGACCAAAACCGGCGTGGGGGTGCTCGTCCTCGGCAGGGCCAACACCTTCTCGGGCGGCGCGACGGTGAGCGCGGGCACGCTCTCCGTGGGTGCCGACGAGAACCTCGGTGATGCCTCAGGCGGAATCACCCTCGGCGGCGGCACGCTCGAGATGACGAGCAGCTTCACGCTCGGATCCGGCCGCACGATCACGGCCGTCGCCTCCACCACCAGCACCCTCGCGGTCACCTCCGGCACGGTCTCCTACGGCGGGGCCTTCACCGGCTCGGGCAACCTCGACAAGGCCGGGGCGGGCCGGCTCGTCGTGAGCAACGCGAGCAGCGGCTACACGGGGCTCTTCACGGTCTCCGCGGGCACGCTCGAGGTGACTGGCGCGAACGCCTTCGCGAACGCCTCGCTCCGGCAGACGGGAGGAGAACTGCTGCTCGCCCCGGTCGGCGGCGGTGACGTGACCATCCCCGACCTCGACGGCAGCGGCGGCACCTTGACGGTGGCCGAGAATGTGACCGCCGTTGTGGGCGGTGCCACGAACAGCACCTACGGTGGCCAGATCACCGGCCAAGGCGGCCTGCGGAAAGAGGGCGCGGGCGATCTCCGGCTCAACGGCACCAACGACTTCTCCGGCGCCTTGCAGATCGCCGTCGGACGGCTCATCCTGGGATTCGACGGAACACTCTCGGCCACGCCGCTCATCGAGATCGGTTCCGGGGCAATCTTCGACTTGACCGAGCGGTATAGTCTCGTGCTCGGCAACGGGCAGCAGCTCGGCGGGGAGGGCACGGTGCTCGGTAACCTCGAGTTCGGTAGCGGCGCGCTACTGGCATTCAATCCGAACGCCACGCTGCTCGTGGGCTCGGGCTTGATCTCGTTCGCCTCGGGCTTCGGGATTGCGAACATCGTCGGGCTGAACTCGAGTACGGAGTTTGGCACCTACACGCTCCTCGACGAGACCGCAGAGGGCTTCATCAGCTTCTCGAATCTCGCCAACGTCGGCTTGGATAACGCGTTTGACATCGGTGGCGGCAAGTTGGCCTACTTTCAGCAAGGCTCGCTGCAACTCGTCGTGGTGAAACCCGTACCCGAACCGTCCACAGTTCTCCTCGGCGGCTTGGGCCTTGCCATCGCCGGCTGGTGCGCTCACCGCCGGCATCGGAGAATCCTCCAATAGCACGCGGGTCATCCCGGGGAACACAATAGTGGGCAGGGGTGAAATAGCCCTGCGGCCCGCGTTCGCTGCCCTGTTTCCGGGAGAAGACCATGCCCGTCCATCCGAGAATCGCCGACCCAAGACCTGCTCCGACAGGGCATTGTGTGTTGAGTTGCGTGGCGTTCCTCGCCGCCACCTTGACCGGCTTGCAGCCGATTGGGGCCGAGTATGGCACCCGGCCAGACCCAAATAGGCACAAGCAGCGGGCCGGTTCCGGCGCTAATTTCATGCCGCCAAGGAATAAGCTGCCGGAGGGGCGCGTTGGCGTCACGCTCGTGGAACTGCTGGTGGTGATCGCGATCATCGCCACGCTCGTCGCCATGCTCCTGCCGGCGGTGCAGTCGGCTCGGGAGTCTGCCCGGCGGGTGACGTGCATGAACAATCTCAAGCAGATCGGGCTGGCGTTAAACGCCTACCACGAAAGTAACCAGGTGTTTCCACCCGGCTTCAGCCGTACCAACGGTTGGTTGTCGACCACCTTCATTCTGCCCTTCCTGGAAGAGTCTGTGCTCTATGACCAGTTCGACACGCGATCGTCGATGGATCTCAACAACGCCACTATTCTCGCCAACGTCCGGCGGGTGATGCCGAAGTATCTCTGCCCCACGAGCAACGACCCCAACCCGTCGCAAAACATGTACACTTCTCACATGGAAATCCTGTCCGGCGTTCCGTCTCGCTGGGCTCCGCAGGGGCGGGCGAGGATCGGCCTCTCAAACTACATCGCATCCAACGGGGCTGGCGATTTACGGCAAAATTGGGGGGTCGAAAGTTTCAAAACAATGCCCGCTGGCACAACGTGGGCCCGGACCATCGGAATGTTCTATCAAGACAGCAAGGTGCGGGCGGCGAACGTCTTCGACGGGCTGTCCAATACGGTCGCCTTCACCGAACGAACCGGAGGGAAATCCAATGGCGGCGATCACCGGGCGACCGTCTGGGCCGGCGTGAGCCATCCTTCATCGATTTTCGCTGGCGGGGGCCAGGGATGGGAACAAGTCCGGGCAGGGACGGTGCAGGTCGCTGGCAATTGTTGTCCCTTGTGGGCGCAGATCAACGGCCCGGGCACGGGGCAGTTTGGCCCCTCGAGCCGGCACCTCGGCGGCGTGTTCGTCGTGATGGGCGACGGGGCCGTCCGGTTCATGAACGACACGATAGACGCCTCGAACTGGCCCAACGGGCTTGTGTATTTGCTCTTTTCGATGGCCGACAAGCAGGCTACTTCCATGGATTTCTAGCCATGGATTTCATGGACAGGCGACGCCCGGGCGGCAGCCTTAAAAAAACTGGTCACATGAGCGTGAGGAAGATGCCAACGATCCCGTCGTCGGTCTGCAGCAACCCCGGCCTGATAGTCGGCTTGGCGGCCAGCGTGGCGATCCTGGCGTGCGGGTGCGGGAAGCCGTCGCACTTTCCCGACCTTGGCGACGTGAGCGGCACCGTGACGCTCGATGGCCGGCCGCTCGACAAGGTAAACGTCGCCTTCGAGCCCGGCGAGGGGCGGCCGTCAATCGGCGTCACCGATGCCCAGGGGCGGTACACGCTGCAGTTTGTCGGTGGCTATAACGGCGCGATCGTGGGCCGGCACACCGTTCGCATCGGCACCGAGGGGTACGTACTGGGGCCGGATGGCACGGACGAGTTCGTCGCCGAGTCGCTTCCGCCGGCCTACAACAAGCAGTCCACGCTCGCGGCGGACGTCAAGCCGGGCCAAAACACATTCAACTTCGAGCTCTCCTCGAAGCCTGCCGGCAGCGAGTGAGCCGCGACCACCGCGCGGCCGGCAACGCTGGAGGAAAAGAGACTGAAATGCGGCGCAGCTCGATTGGCGCACGATCCTTGCTTGCCTTTGCTGCGGGCGTCGCACTCGGTGGAATCGTTCTCGG
>JBILVW010000266.1:0-4585 GCA_044370205.1 Pirellulales bacterium
TACGGGATCGACTGGCAGCTCGTCGATCCCGCACGGCCGGCGCCGGCCGCGATCGACCTGCTCGCGTTCGGTGGCGGCGGCAACATGGGCACGCTCTACCAAAACAACTACGACCTCCGCACGCAGGCGCTCGCCCTCGGCCTGCCGCTGGTGATCCTGCCGCAGTCGTTCACGACGACGGAAGACCGCGGCTTCGCCCGCGTGTACATCCGCGAGCGGGGCAGCCTCGCCCTTCACCCCGCCGGGCTCCTCGCCCCCGATCTCGCCCTCGGCCTCGACTGGCCGGCACCGCCGCCCCCCGACCGCGACCTCGGGCTGTTCCTCCGCCGCGACGGTGAGCGGACCGGCTGGAAGCCCTGGAGGTTCCGCGATCCCGTGAAGTGGGTTCACGATCCCGCCGACTATCTCGCCCTGGCCGCCCGCCACCGCCGGATCATCACCGACCGGCTCCACATGGCGATCGCAGGGCTGCACGCCGGCCGCGACGTGACCCTGCTGGCCAACGCGTACCATAAAAACAGGTCGATGCACGAGACCTGGCTGGCGGCCCTGGGCTGCCGGTTCGCCGCCACGCCCCAGGCGGCCCTGGGGCTTCGTGCCGGCTGAATACCGGCATCCTCTCGCGATTCTGCGGCCACCCCCGACGGTCGGACCGAACCGGTTCTTTGACCCGGCCGTACGGCAGGTGAGAATAAAGGCCATTCGCGAAGCCGCTCCTGCGGCCTCCGACGGAATATGTGGCAGAGTTGACCTAGCCCTACCGGCCGGCCTCTGCCCGCCGGTCAAAGAGGTTCACGGATGCCACGATTCGACCGAAAAGCCAGGGAAGGACTCCGGCGGAAGCAGCGGCGCACGGCCTTCCGCGCACCCGCGCCGGTTCGCGCTCCGGAGCCGCTCGAGAAGCGGCAGCTCCTGGCCGTCGCCCCCCTCGAACGACCGGACGACCTGACGGCCGTGATCTGCGGCGGGCGTCCGCTCGTCGTGGTCGATGCGTCTCTGCCCTCGCCGGACTCGCTGGCCCGCTCGTTCGGGGATGCCGCGGCCACGGTTGTGGTGGCCGCCGGCGACGATCTCTTTCGCAGCGTGACCGCCGAACTCGACCGGCTCGGGGGCGTCTCGGCGATTCATCTCGTGAGCCACGGCCTGCCGGGAAGTTTCACGCTCGGCTCGACCCGGTTCGCGCTCGACACCGTCGATCAGATCGACGACGGGCTCGTCGCCTGGAGCCGGCTGGCCGGCCCGGGGGCCGACCTGTATCTCTGGGGCTGCGACATCGCGGCCGGCGACGGTGCATCACTCCTCGACGCGATCCACACGGTCTCGGGCTTCGACGTGGCGGCGAGCCTCGATGCGACCGGCCCGGCCTGGCTCGGCGGCGACTTCGACCTCGAATCCGCCGTCGGCGACGTGGCCGCCCCGAGCCTCGTGGCCGGCGTGGATGTGCTCTGGGACACGACGCTCGGCGGCCCGGCGGCCCCGACGGACTACACGTTCACGGCCGCCGCGAAAACCGCGATCAACACCGCCTTCAACCGGCTGCAGACCGACATCGCGCCGGCGGTGAAAACGGCCCTGCAGAACGCGGTCACGAGCACCTCCACCGATCAGTTTGCCCAGCGGACCGTATCCGACCTCTTCACGGCTTCCTCTTCTCTGAGCCCGGCCGACGTGCAGTCGCTGCTGACGCTCGCGTCGTCGGCCTCCACCTATCTCGGCGGCGGCACCGCCACGCTCTCCGGCCTCGCCACGGCCCTCCAGACACAGCTCGCCGCGCTGGCCACGACGGCCGGCGCCGCCGGCCCGCAGATCACCGTAACGCCCACCGTCACCGCCACCGGCTCCACCGCCACGAAGATCGAACTGGCCGTGTCGATCGCCGCCAGGGCGACGACGACCGCCCCGCTCGACCGCGGTCCTGACGCGAGCCCGACGGCGTGGGGCCAGGTGCTCGCGGGGCTCGACTCCGACTTGAATCTCAAGTTGCGTTCCGCACCGCAGCTGGAGACGGGCTCCGAGTTCACCGGCGCGTTCACGATCAGCCTGGACCTGAGCGACCCGGATGTGCCCGTCGCCTCGATCGCCATCCCGACGCTCGACCTGAAGGCCGGCCTGTTCGGATTCGCCGCCGTGGCCGGCCGGGTCGGCGCCCTCGACATCTCGGTCGGCGGCACCGCGACACCGGTCCACGCCACGAGCGTCACCGTGACGAACGTGAACTCGGGAACCCCGGGGGCGACCGCGTCGCCTCTCGCGAGTGCGGCCGCAGCCACGGTCACGCTGCCGGTGACCGCGAAGCTCGGCACGACCGACGTCTCGACCGCCGACACGAAGATCACCGTCACCGCCGCGAACGTCCTCGATGCCACGGCCAAACCGGCCGTCGCGCTCTCCGGCTTCGACAAGCTCCAGTGGTTCGGCGCGATCTCCTCCGACGACATCGTGTCGGCAGTGCTCTCGGCGGGCCGGGCCTACGGGGCGGTGGCGTCGGCCGAGGGGAGCGTCCTCGCCACGCGGGTCCCCTTCGCCGCGAAGCAGACGCTCGGCAGCGTGTTCGACTTCGCGGATCTTTTCGCAGACGAGATCGGTTCGCAGATCGACGTCACCGTCGACAAGACGGTCAACGGCACGACCACCAAGGTCCGGCCCGACGACCTGCAGACGTTCGGCGACTTCGCCAGAAAGTTCCCCGCGCTCGGCATCACGCCCGTCTACGATGCCGCGACCGGCGCTGTCTCGATCCAGTTCTCGGCGTCGCGGACGAACACACCCGCGGTGAAGCCCGCCGTCGAATTCCCGATCGCGCCGCTCGGCACGCTCGGGTTCACGCCGGACACGGCCACGCCCCTCTCCGCCCCGGTGGCCATCGGCTTCGGCGTGCGTTTCGACCTGGCGCCGTCGGCGCCGCTCGCGATTCAGTTGCCGACTGCGGCCACCTCGTCCTGGAAGCTCTCGAAGGATGCGGTGTTCACCGTCACGCCCGCCTTCGGCACGGCCACGACGGTCACGGTCGCCGCGTCAAGCACCAATACCAATGCGTCGGCCGACGATCTGCTCGCCGATGTGAACGCGGCCCTCGCCGCCACGCCGCTGCTGGCCCGCAAGAGCCAGTTCGGCGGCGGCTTCGAGCTCTACACACCGACGGTCGGCGTTTCGATGCCCGCCGCCATCACGATCACGGCGAATCGTTCGGCAGGCAACCGGGAACTCGGCTTCTCCGACGGCCTCGCCGACGATGCCGGGTCGCCCTACACGCTCTTCGCCCGCACGTCGGCCGGGGGATCGAAGGTCGTGCCCCACGCCACGGAGCAATTCGCGACGGGCTCGTTCGACTGGTCGCTCGCCGGCCGCACGGGCGGCGTGGCCTACGGCCTCAACACGATCGGCTTCGCCGACACCACAGGCTCCGTTTCGGCGAACTTCAGCCTCTCGCTCGCCGCCGAGGGCGCCGACGCTGAGACCCTCGGCTCCGACCCATCGAGCGTGCTCACGGCCGCGGTTACCGACGCCGCCTCGCTCACGCTCGAGGATCTGTACCACGCCAACGGCACGAGCACGATCACGTCCGGCTCGACGATCACGATCGGCGTCTCCGACTTCACGAAGGAGCGGATCGACGTCTTCACGCCGCAGGGCGGCCTGCTCGCCGTGGAGAACCTCGAGGCCGACGGAGGTACGACCGGCCGGCTCGAGGCCGACGCGACGATCCGGTTCAACTGGGTGGATGACACATACGCGCTGACGGTGACTGCCGCCGAGGCGGCCGACAACACTTCGTTCGACGACCTCGTGGACGACTTCGCGGCCGCCCTGGCGGATCTCTCCGCCGACTTCATCGTCGAGGGCGCTGACGGCCGGATCTCGATCCGGCTCAAGACGGCAGGCATCACCGTTCTCGCCGACGAGGCCGTGCCAAACCTCGCCCCGGGCGGCGCCGACACCGGCCGGCTCTCGGCCGACGCCGTGCTCGAGGCCGTGATCGGCTCGGCGACCTACACGGTGACCGTGCCGCGGTCGGCCACGCTCGACAACACGTCGTTCGCCGATCTGGTGGACGACGTCAACGCCGCCGTCGCCACGGCGAGCCGGTCGGTCGCCGGCGGCGCCGGCGAGACGGTCGACGCCACGAACGACCTCCGGTTCCAGGCCTCGGGCTCCTTCCTCCAACCGCTCGCGCCGGTGACGGTCGCCAACCCCGCCTACGCCAGCGTCACCGTGCCGGCGAAGGAAGATCTCGGCGAGATCGGCTACCAGGCGGGCCTCACCGCCGCGAGCGTGGCCACGGCCCTCCGCGACGCGGGCCGCGTGTTCCCGATGCTGTCAGCCGACCTCGCCGCCTACGCCGAGATCGTGCTGCCGCTCTTGAACGCGCCGCTGGCGGACCTGATCGCCCTCGACACGGGCTATACCGGCCGCGTCGAGACGCTGCGATCGGCGAACGTGACCTCGATCGGGGGCCTCGAGCGGGCGATCGAGACGGCCCTCGGCCTGCCAGCGAAGGATCTCGGGATCTCGTTCGACAAGGTCCGCAACGCCTACCGGATCGACCTCGCCTACAGGACGAGCGCCACGAAGAAGGTCGGCTTCG
>JBILVW010000020.1:0-15723 GCA_044370205.1 Pirellulales bacterium
AGGGCTGATAAGACTTCACTTCCGCCATGGCCAGCGTCTTGCTCAGTCCGTCGGCGTAGGCGCTCATCTTGTGGCGGGCGTTGAAGCCGAAAGCCCCGCCGCCGTCGGACCGTGTGGCCGGGTTATAGACCAGGAAATGGCCGACATTGAACCCGTAGCAGAGCGGATAGTGCTCCACGCTGCCGCTCGTCGTGAGTCGAGGTTTCACGTTGGGATCGCTTGGGCACTGCAAAACGTCGACCCGCAGCGTGGCGACGCTTCCCGAAGGGAACAGTGTGGCGTCTTGTGAGCCGTAGGGCTTCGTGAAGTCGATCTTGGCGAAAACGTTCGCCTCTTCCAGAAAGGGCAGGATCAGAGCCTGGCCGGACCAGGGCGCGCCGGTCGTGACCGTGAGCCCGGCTGTAGAGCCAGCCGGAGGCATATAGCCCTTGACACTCTCGAAATTGAGGGCGGCCAGTCCGAGTTGCCGTAGGTTGTTCTGGCAGCTGGATCGGCGGGCAGCCTCGCGGGCACTCTGAACGGCCGGAAGGAGGAGCCCGATCAGGGCGCCGATGATCGCGATCACGACGAGAAGCTCGACGAGCGTAAACGCGGCCCGTCGTCGCACTGCCGAAAAAGTCATTTTGCCCATTCCCTAATGAGAAAAATCGACCAGGACATTGAGACTCAGTCTCGTTATGCGTGACTATCATAGCCGGAGGGCCGGCCGCGTCAACTCTGGTCGCAGGACTGTTCGGAGGTTGTGAACGAGGCGGCCGCGGGCTCGGCTGGCGTGGGGCCGCTCGGCCCCCAGGCTTCACAGGCCGGCGACTTGGGATACAACGCACGGTGTACGGTGGCCTGCCCCCTGATTCGGACGGCGGCCGGGCAGGAGGAGCGAATCGATGCAGAAGGCTGGAGCAACCACATCCCGCGGCTCATCGACGGACGTGGTCGTCGAGACCCGCAATCTGTCGAAGACCTATCGCGACTTCTGGGGTCGGCGGAAGAAGGTGGCCCTCAAACCTCTCGATCTGGAGATCCGCCGCGGCGAGATTTTCGGGCTGCTCGGGCCGAACGGCTCCGGCAAGACGACGACGATGAAGCTCCTGTTGGGGCTCATCTTCCCGACCTCGGGCGAGGCGTTCGTCTTCGGCCGGGAGGCGACCGACGTCACGAAGAACGAGCGGATCGGCTACCTGCCCGAGGAGTCGTATCTCTACAAGTTCCTCGACGCCGAGGAGACGCTCGACTTCTACGGCCGGCTGTTCGACATGCCGCCGGAGGAGCGGAAGCGTCGGGCCGCCGCCCTCATCGAGATGGTCGGCCTGACCCGCGATCGCAAGCGGCAGCTGCGGGAGTATTCGAAGGGCATGACGCGGCGGATCGGCGTCGCCCAGGCACTCATCAACGACCCCGAGCTCGTGCTCCTCGACGAGCCGACCAGCGGCCTCGATCCGATCGGCACCCGGGAGATGAAGGATCTGATCGTCGATCTCAAGGCCCGCGGGAAGACGGTGATCATGTGCTCGCACCTGCTCGCCGACGTGGAGGACGTGTGTGACCGGATCGCCGTGCTCCATCAGGGTGAACTCAAGGAACTCGGCCGCGTCGAAGACCTCCTCCGAGTTACCGACGTGACGCAGATCCGTGCCCGCGGCCTGCCCGCGGCCGCGCAGGACGAGATTCGCGCCGTGCTGGCGAAGCACGGGGCCGGCGATGTGGAGATCGGGAACCCGCGGACGACCCTCGAGGATCTGTTTCTCGAGGTGGTGCGGGATTCGCAGGCCCGGCCCGGCCGTCGCGCCCGCACCTCCGACCGGCAGCCGGGGTAAGGCCACGACATGGTGCTCGAAGAAGAAATCCCGCGGTTCGCAGCCTGGATCGGCCCGGCGCTGGTGCGGTATCTGTTCACCGGCGGGCTGGTCGCCCTGTTCGCCGCCGCGATCGCATGGTGCGTGCAGGCCGTGTTATATGGGCCGCTGGCCGCGGGCGACCGCGTCTACCGGGGCATTCTTGCCGGCCTGGCGGATCTCGCCGGTTCCACGCCCCGTCGCGTTTGGGCGCTCGCCCGCCTGGCTGTGCAGGAGTCGCTGCGGCGGAACGTGCTCGTCGTGCTCGCCGTGTTCGCCGTGATCGTCCTGTTCGCGGGCTGGTTCCTCGATCCCGCCAGCGTCAATCCCGGCAAGCTCTATCTCGGCTTCGTCCTTGGGGCCACGAACCTGCTGGTCTGCTGCGTGACGCTGCTGCTGGCCGTCTTCAGCCTGCCGGCCGACATCAAGTCGCGGGCCATCCAGACGGTGACCACGAAGCCGGTGCGGACGAGCGAGATCGTGCTGGGCAGGATTCTCGGATTCGCCTGCGTCGGCACGGCCTTGCTCGCCGTCATGGGAGTGGCGGGCTGGGCCTTCGTGGTACGGAGTGTGGCCCATACCCATGACGTCGCTGCCGACGACGTGCTGGAGGTGACCGACGAGGCCGGGGCGGTGAGCGGGTTCACCGGCCGCACGAGCCTCGACCGCGGCCATCGCCATCGCGTGACGCTCGACGCCACTGGTGTCGGCGTGGCCGAAACCGGCCAGGGGCACCGGCATGCCGTCGTTCGCGTCGGTGAAGGGGCCGAAGCGAAGTATGACGTGGGCCCGGCGGAGGGCCTGCTCGAGGCACGGCGGCCGTTGCGGGGCAGCCTGCGGTTTCTCGATCGCGACGGCCGGCCGAGCACGAAGGGGATCAGCGTCGGCGCCGAGTGGGCCTATCGCCAGTACATCGAGGGAGGCACGCCCGCCGCGGCGATCTGGACGTTCACCGGTGTGACGCCCGAGGCGTTTCCCGACGGCCTGCCGCTCGAGATGATCGTGCGTGTCTTCCGCACCCACAAGGGGCGGATCGAGGAGGGCATCCACGGGACGGTGCAACTCCGCAATCCCGCCACCAACCTCCGCAGCGAGGCCTTTCCAATCGTGGCGAAAGAGTTCACGATCGACTCGCTCCTCGTGCCCTTGCGGCTCGGCTCGGTGCTCGCCGGCGGTGAGGTGAAGGAGATCGATCTCTTCAAGGACCTCGTTTCCGACGGGCAGGTCGAGGTCTGGCTGCAGTGCCTCGAGCCCGGCCAGTACTACGGCGTCGCGCAGGCCGACTTCTATCTCCGGGCTGGTGAAGGGTCGTTCGCCCTCAACTACGCCAAGAGCTGCCTCGGCATCTGGTTCGCGATGCTGGTCGTCACGGCCCTCGGCGTGATGTTCAGCACGTTCCTTGCGGGCCCGGTCGCCCTGCTGGCGGCGCTCTCGGTCGTGCTGATCGGGCAGTTTCGCACGTTCATCGCCCGGCTGTTCGAGAGCCAGGTGACCGGCGACGCGTCGATCGTGCCCGGGGGCGGACCGATCGAATCGCTCTACCGGATCGCCACCCAGACGAGCATCACGCTCGAACTCGATCCCACGCCGGCGGTGCAGGTGATGAAGGCGATCGATACGATCCTGCTCGCGCCGATGCGGCTGGCGGCCGGCATCTTCCCATCGCTCGCCGACCTCGGTACCGGCACATTCGTCGCCGAGGGTTTCGAGATTCCCTTCGACCTGCTGGCGGCCCATGCGGCCGAAACGGCCGGCTTCGTGCTGGCCTTCTGCATCGCCGGCGCGTTCTTCCTCAAGGCCCGGGAGGTGGCATCATGAGCACGGGAACGGCCCGTGGACGGGGCGGATCGACGCAGTGGCTCGGGCTTCGGCCGGGCACGCTCGTCGCGCTGGTGGCCCTGGCCCTTCTGCTCGTGCCGCTTTCGATCCTGAGCCAGCCCTCCGATTCGGCGGGGCCCGGCGGCGTGCTCGCGCGGATGCGGTCGGCCGCGGGCCTCTCGCAGGCCAATCTCGGCGAGGTCGATCCCACCGGCGAGACGATCCGCTTCGCCACGCTCGGCCTCAAGAACATCGCCGTCACGCTGCTCTGGGATCGGGCCAACCACTACAAGAAGGTGGAGGACTGGACAAACCTCTCGGCGACGCTCGAGCAGATGACGAAGCTCCAGCCCAACTTCTATTCCGTGTGGGACTTCCAGGCCCATAACCTCTCCTACAACATCTCGGTGGAGTTCGACGACTTCCGCGACCGCTACGCCTGGGTGATGAAGGGGATCGAGTTTCTGCGGCAGGGCATCGGCCTCAACCAGCGGGAGCCGCGGCTGCTCGGCCGGATGGGCTGGTTCATCGGCCAGAAGATCGGCAAGTCGGACGAGAAGAGGCAGTTCCGCAAGCTGTTCAAGGCCGACGACGACTTCCATGAGCGCGATCGGCCGGGCCGCACGCTCCCCGAGCGGGACAATTGGCTCGTCGCCCGCGAGAAGTATCTGGCGGCCCAGCGGCTCTCCGACGCCGGTGCGCCCCTCAAGACCACCGCGCTCATCTTCCACAGCGAGCCGATGATGACGGCCATCAATCATGCCCGGGCGTTGGAGGATGACGGCATGTTCGGGACGGCGGCCCGCGACGCCTGGAAGCTCGCCGGCGACGAAATGCGGCGGTTCGCGATGCGGGAGATTCCCACGAGCTGGGACGTGCCGATCCGGCTCGGCCTCCGCGAGGCGGAGGAGGAGAGGTCCAAGCGGCTGGCCGCGGATCTGGAAACGCTGTTGCCGGGCCAGTTCGCCGCCCTCGTCGAGCGGAAGCGGGCGGCGCTGCCGGCCGACCAGAAGGCCGCCCTCGACGTGCCGCCGTTCGAGCGGAACGAGAAGCAGCAGCAGATCGCGGCCGCGGCCGAGAGCGGCCTGCGGGTGACCTGGCCGATGGTGGCCCGCGAGGCCCCGGCCGACGTGCGGGACAAGGCGAAGGAACTGGCCCGGCAGCACGTTGAGGCGACGGAAACCGCGACGATGATCGACCGCTACCGCGACATCGTGAACTTCGACTTCTGGCGGGCCACCTGCGAGGCGGAGGTGACCGAGCCGGCGCTTCGGGCCCGGGAGAAGACCTGGGAGGCGGAGCGGGAGTTCGCCGACGCCAAGCTCCAGCCGGCGAAGCAGGCATTCGAGGAGGCGTTCAAGGCCTGGCGGGAGGTGTTCGACGCCTCGTCGGTGCTCCGCGACGACCAGCTCACCGCCGACGACATCGCCCAGATCGTCGATCGCTACCGCAAGCTGCTCGAGCAACTCGACGAACCCTTCCCGTCCCCCTTCATTCTCCAGGACGTCCTCGACAAAGCCGGCCCGCTCGATCAGTGACCGGCTCTGCGGAAAGATCTGTCCGCGCGGAGGAGCGGATTGGAGGGGCGGGCCGTCCGCGGTTTCCGCCGCGGGATCCCCTCGCTCGCGCTCAGGGCTTGGATGCGTTCATACAAGCCCCCAGGCGCGAGCCGGGGGATCCCGACGCGGAAGCGTCGGCGGCCCCGCACTCCCTCAGGTGCGTTTGACGAGCAGCTTGTCGATCCGCCGCCCGTCCATGTCGACGACCTCGATCTCGAGCCCTTGCCAGCGGACGACGTCGCCCGCCGTCGGAATCCGCTCCAGTTCCGCGAGCACGAGCCCGGAGACGGTCGAGTAGTCGCGGGGCTGGGCGTCGAGCTTGAGCCCGAACGTCTGAGCCAGATCTTCGACGCCGGCGCCGCCGTCCACGAGCCAGGAGCCGTCTTCCCGCTTCACGAAGGGGGTGGCCTCCTCGCGGCGATGCTCGTCGTGGATCTCGCCCACGAGTTCCTCGAGCACGTCCTCCATCGTCACGAGACCTTCCGTGCCCCCATATTCGTCGAGCACGATTGCCAGCTGATTTTTTTCCTTCTGAAAGAGTTCGAGCAGCCGGTCGAGCGGCATGGTTTCCGGCACGAACAGCGCCCGATGCATCATCTTGCGGAGCTCGAGCGGCCAGCCCATCCAGTTGTGCCGGAGCACGTCCTTGAGGGAGACGTAGCCCAGGATGTGGTCGAGCGAGCCTTCGTAGACGGGCAGCCTTGAATAGCCGGCCATGGCGATGGCACCGAGGATCTCGGAGGCGGGCGTGTCGATGTCGAGGGCGTCGAGGTCGATCCGCGGCCGCATGATGTCCCGTACGGTGCGTTCACCCAGCCTGAGCGCCTCGGTGGCCACGGCGGTTTCGAATGCCTCCAAGACACCCTCGGCCCGGCCGGCCTCGAGGAGGTGCTCGATGTCGTCGACGGATACGGTCGGGCCCTCCTGCTTGTGGGCGCCGAGCAGGAACAGCACCATGGACGTGGCGGTGCTCATGCCCCAGACGAGCGGCCGGGCCACGAGGGCGAAGAGCTGCATCACCGGGGCCGCGAAGCGGGCGAACGACTCGGCTCGGCGGAGCGCGAGCCGCTTGGGCACCAGCTCGCCGAGCAGGAGCGTCACGAACGAGAGCAGCATCACGAAGAGCGTCAGCGCGATCGTCTGCGAGGCGGCCGCGATCGGCGGTGGCGCGTGGGCCTTGATCCACTCCGCGACGTCGCCCACCAGCCGGTCGCCGCCGTAGGCCGCGGCCAGCGTGCCCACGAGCGTGATGCCGATCTGCACCGTCGGCAGAAACCGGTCGGGATTCGAGGCCAGTTCGAGGGCCGTGGCGGCCCGGGTGTCGCCCTGCTCGGCCATCTGCCGCAGCCGGCCGCGGCGGCTCGCCACGATCGCCATCTCGGCGCCGGAAAAAAAGCCGTTGGCCAGGATCAGCGCGAGGACGATCAGGAGTTCCTGCAGCATGGGCTTCGTGTGCGGGTGTTCCGAGGTGCGGGCTACCGGGCGTCGGCGGCGTGGTCACGCGCGATCACGGCGAGGTTGTCGCGGTGCACGACCTCCTCGTAGGGAATCGAGCCGAGCAGTTCGGCGATGCGTTCGGTGCGCATGCCGGCGATCCGCCGCAGTTCTGCCGCGGAGTAGTTGACGAGCCCGCGGGCGAAGATGCGGCCGTCGGCGGCGAGGGCCACGACGTCGCCCGCCGTGAACTCGCCGTCGAGCTCGGTGACGCCCGCGGCGAGCAGGCTGCGGCCCCCCTCGACGACGGCCTGGCGAGCGCCCGCATCGACGGTCACGGTGCCCCGGGCATCGGCCGACCAGCCCAGCCAGCGTTTCCAGGAGGGCATCGCGGCGGCGCGGCCGGTGAACAGCGTGCCCACGGATTCGCCGCGGCAGATCTCCTCGAGCACATGGTCGTTGCGTCCCGAGGCGATGATGCAGCCGCCTCCCGCCTCGGTGGCGATCCGGGCGGCGGCGATCTTGCTCGCCATGCCCCCCTTCGAGAGCCCACCCAGCCGGTCACGGGCCAGTGCCTCCACGGCAGCGTCGATCTGCGGCACGTGCCGCTGGATCGCGGCGCCGGGCTCGGAGGGGTGGCGATCGAACAGGCCTTCGACGTCGGAGAGCAGCACGAGCAGCGGGGCGCCGAGCACGGTTGCGACGAGGGCCGCGAGCCGGTCGTTGTCACCGAACGAGGTGCGGAGCTCGTCCACGCTCACGGTGTCGTTCTCGTTGATCACCGGGATCGCCCCGTAGTCGAGCAGGGCCCGCAGCGTGTTGCGGATGTTGAGGTAGCGGGCGCGATCCTGCAGATCGTCGGCTACGAGCAGCACCTGGGCGGCATGGCGGCCGCGGCCGCGGAATGCCCGCTCGTAGGCTTCGATCAGGCTGCTCTGCCCGATGGCGGCCACCGCCTGCAGGCGGGCCAGCTCCTGGGGCCGTTTTGTCAGCCCCATGCGTCCCATGCCGGCCCCCACGGCGCCGGAACTGACGAGGACGATCTTCCGTCCCTGGGAGAGCACGGCATCGAACTGCCGGCCGAAGGATTCGATCCGCGCCGTGTCGAGCAGGCCGTCGGGCCCGGTGAGCACCCGCGTGCCCACCTTGACCACGATCAGATCCGCGGACGATGCGGTGGCCTTGCGAACGGGATCGGACATGCTCATCGGCGCTGGCGCAGTGACTCTGGACGGGGTGTGACGAGCTCGAACGGGCTCGCATCTTACCTGCCCGCGATCGGCGAGACCACGGAAACGGCCGTGTCGCGGGGCGGTGGTTGAGGTGCCCGCAGCCGGATTCGTATAAAACGGGAGGCCGCGACACCATCCGCAATTTCCGCCGAGGCGCGAAGCAATGAGCGATCTCCAGCACGAATGCGGCCTCGCCGCCATCTACCATCTGCCGGTTCCGGATGCGGAGACCAGCCCGCTCTGCCCGTCGCAGGGGCAGGAGGAGGCGTCGCGGCTGCTGCCCCGGATGCTGCTCGACATCCAGAACCGCGGACAACTCTCCGCCGGCATCACCGCTTGGAATCCGGCCCGCAGCCAGCTGCTCGCCACCTACAAGGACGTGGGAACGGTGAGTGAGGTGTTCCGGATGAACCACCGGGGGAAGTACGAGAGCGTCATGGAGCAGCATGCGGGCCGGGCGGCGATCGGCCACGTCCGCTACGCCACCTGCGGCGCCGAAGATCGGGGCTACGCCCAGCCGCTCGAGCGGCCGCACCTCCAGAAGCGGAAGTGGTTCGCCTTCGGATTCAACGGCCAGCTCGCCAACTATCCCGAGCTCCGGGCCGAGATCCTCGCCGCCGCCGACAGCCACCTCGCCCGCGACAACGACACCGAAGTGCTCATGCATGCGATCGGCGTCGAACTCTCGGGCGACAACGACCCCGACCCGATCGACATGCTCGCCGCGATCAACAAGCGGTTCGACGGTGCCTGGAACATCGCCCTGCTCGATGCCTGCGGGCGGCTCATCGTGGCCCGCGATCCGCTCGGCATCCGCCCGATGGAATACGCGCGGCTCGGCCCGCTCGTCGCGGCGGCGAGCGAGAGCGTGGCCCTGCTCAACCTCGGCTTTCCGACCGAGTCGATCCGGTCGCTCGATCCGGGCACGGCGCTGATCATCGACGGTGCGGGCATGCGGATCGAGCGGTTCGCCGAGAGCCCGCGCCGGGCCCATTGCTTCTTCGAATGGGTCTACTTCGCCAATGTTGCCAGCACGATGGACGAGCGGAGCGTGTACCTCACACGGAAGCGTCTGGGCGAGGAACTGGCCCGGCTCGAAACCGTTCCGCTCGACGCCGATACCGTTGTGGTGCCGGTGCCCGACACGAGCAAGGCAGCCGCCGACTCGATGGCGTATCAGCTCAAGATTCCGTCGGTTGAAGGCCTGATCCGCAACCGTTACACGGGCCGTACGTTCATCGACGGGGCTGCCAGCCGGCGACAGAAAGCCGAATCGAAGTACACGCCGCTCCGCGAGGTGCTCGAGGGCAAGAAGGTGATCCTCGTCGAGGATTCCATCGTGCGGTCGACGACGATGAAAGTGCTGCTCGGGCGGATGCGGTCGCTCGGACTCGCCAGGGAGATCCACGTGCGGATCGCCTGCCCGCCGATCGTGGCGCCGTGTTTCTACGGCATCGACATGTCCACCATCGACGAGCTGTTCGCGCCGCAGTTCCTGCGGGATCCGGCCACCGGGCTGCTCGGCACCGGGGCCCTCACGGAAGAAGCCCAGGCGGAGATGGCGGCCCGGCTCGGCGCCGACTCGCTCCGCTATCTGCCGGTCGAGGCGGTGGCCCGCTCCATCGGCCTCGACACGACGCAGCTCTGTCAGGCCTGTCTCACGGGCGTCTATCCGACGCCGGCTGGCGAGCGGCTCTACGAGATCGCCCTCGGCCAGACGGCCGGCGGCGGCTCCGGCCGCACCTACGAGGCGGCTGTCGGCTGACGTCGATCGATCCCCTCGCTCGCGCTCAGGGCTTGTATCGAGCACGCCAAGGAAGCCCCCAGGCGCGAGCCGGGGGCTCCCGACGCGGAAGCGTCGGCAACGTCGAAGCTCGTCAACGACTACGGCTGACGCCGGAGGACGGCCCGCCACACGGGTTCGCCGGCGATCCGCGTCCGCCGCTCGAAGTGGGTGCGGTAGTCGAGGTCGTGCTCGGGATCCTTGGCCGGCTCTTCCTCCGGCGGCGTGAAGAGTCCGGTCGCCGCGGCGGCTGCCATCGCCTCGTGGAAGTACTCCTCGACGTCGGTCCAGACGTGCAGCCGTCCATCGGGTACGAGCACGCGGCCGACCTGCTGCAGGAACGGCTCCGCGAGCACCCGGCGCTTGCGATGCCGGGCCTTCCACCAGGGGTCGGGAAAGTAGACGTGCACGGCGGCGAGGCAGCGGTCGGGAAAGCGGTCGCGGACGAGCGCGGTGCCGTCACCATGCACGATCTTCGCGTTCGTGGCACCGGCTGCGGCCAGCCGACCGGCACACATCCGGGCGTAGCCGCCGGCGATTTCGACGCCGAGGAAGTTGGTGTCGGGGCGGGCTTTCGAAGCCGAGGCGAGGAAGAGTCCCTTGCCGCTGCCGACTTCCAGCTCCACGGGGAAGGCCGCCCCGAACAGGCCTGCGGGATCGCAGGGCGTCGGCAACGCGTCGGGCACGAGCAGGTGCCCGGAGAGATCGAGCGCGGGATCGGGCTTCTTCGGAGGACGTCGCGGCATCGCGTCGGCGGCCCGGCTTCAGCCGGCCGCCCCGCCCCTCCGGAGCGGCCCGCCTGCGGAAGCGGGCACGAGGTAATCAGCCGGCAGGGGCACGCCCTTGATGACGCCATCGACCACGATGCTCTCGCGGACGATTCCCTGGAAGCGGCAGACGATCATCGCCTTGGGCCGCACCCGCACCCGCTCGACCGCGATCACGAGGCGATCGCCCGGCACGACGGGCTCGCGGAACCGCACCTCCTCCATGCCGCCGAAGCCGATGACATGGGCATCGAGCAGGTTGTACCGCTGCGTGTAGTAGCTGGAGAGCTGGGCCGCCGCCTCGCACATCAGCACGCCCGGCATCAACGGGGCCTGGGGAAAATGGCCGCGCACCCAAAACTCCTCGTGGGTCACGTCCTTGTAGCCCACGCAGAGGCCCCGCTCCTGATCCTCGTGGACGATCGCGGTGAGCTGCTCCATCTCGAACCGCTGCTGGTTCCAGCGGCGGATCTCATGGATGTCGGCGATCACCCGGTTCAGGTCGTAGGCACTCGGGTGGATGATGTAATCGCGGGGAGCCACGGCGGTCGCTCCGACTACGTCTTGATGTGCTTGCGCTTGGCCTTGCGGGCCTTGCTATTGGCGGGCCGTGCGCCGTGGTTGGCCTTCTTCAGTGAACGGTGGGGCTTTGCCATCGTGGTTTCCTGGCGTGCGGTGTGATTGGGGATCGACTGCGACGAGTTTTTACCACGGCCCGGCGGGCCTCGCCACCCGGATCGCACTGCCCGGGGAAGGGCTCACGGCTGCCGTTCGCCGGCGGTGGCCGCCGCCTGCTCCGCCCGGATTGCCTCGCGGACGCTCGTCCGCACGATCTCCACGAAGCTCGCGGCCAGAAATCCGATCAGCCCGCCGATCACGGCCGACGAGAGGCCGCCCAGGATCGCTCCCGCGAAGGAGCTCGCCGCCAGCCAGAAGAGCATGACCGAGCCCACGATGCCGCCGCACGCGCCGCCGATCAGGGCCGATACCACGACGAGGTTTCCGAGGCTCGCGCGGCGTTCCAGATGAGCCGGCTCGCGCCGCTCGGGTAGCACCACGATCGCCGGCCGCAGCCCCGTCTTCGGGAGATCCCGGTCGGTCGCCTCGCGAAGCCTCGTGCCCAGCGCGTTGCCGGCCACGTGGGCCGCCACGCTGGCCGCCACCACCGCCACGGCCATCCAGCCGGCGATGCCCAGCCAGCCGATCGCGGCGCAGGCTACGCCGATCACGACCGCCAGCCAGGAATAGGTGACTGCCCGCATGGGATGCTCCTCTGCCATGCAGATTGTAGCCACCCGCGGTTCTTACAGGTCACGATCGACGGCTTCGGGCTTGTAGAGCGGCAGGAGGCGGTAGTAGACCTCGAGTGTGAGCACGGCCAGCGCCGTGTGGCCGAGGCGCCCGCCGGGGGCCGTCTCCGGATCGGCGAAGGACCAGCTGCCCGCCTCGTGACCGACCCGCGCCTGGCCGGCCACGAGCTGGTCGCGGTTGCGGGCGTTCCACTTCGGCCAGGCGGCGTGGTCGGCCTGGAGCAGGGCCTGAGCGAGGTAAAAGTTCTGATACACGGCCGCGGGCGCCGGCCCCGGCTTCGCCAGCGCCGCCAGTCCGCGGTCGAGCGCGGTTCGTTCTTCCCAGCCTGTGTGCAGCCGGCAAAAGAGGCCGATCGCCGAGGTGCAGGGCTTCGTCTGCGGCGCGAGGTAGCCGTAGCACTCGCCGCCGCGGGCCTGCACGCGGTCGAGGAACCGACGCACGCCGTCGATCGTGGGCGTGGGCACCTCGAGTCCCGCGAGCGCCGCGCTCTTGAGGGCCGCGAGCTGCCAGGCCGTGACGGTCGTGTCGCCGGACTGGCCCGGGAGATACCTCCAGCCGCCGCCGTAATGGTCCTGAGCGGTGACGATGAACTTCACGGCGTCGGTGACGGGTTGCGCGAGCATGTCGTCGCCCGTCATGGCGAGCGCCTCGGCGAGCGCCAGCGTGGCGACACCCTGGCCATACATCGTGCCCTCGGTGAGGTCGCCACCGCGGGGCGTGGGCTGGATACGGCCGACCAGGTAATAGATGGCCCGCGAGACCGTTTCCTGATATGGCCCGGCGCGGTGCGTGTGCCCCGCACCGAGGAACGGAAGCAGGGCGATTCCCGTCGCGGCCGTGGTGCTCGTAATCCTGCCGGCGTGTGTGCAGGCGCCGGCGCAGCGGCAGTTCGAGAGATCGAACCGCCAGGAGCCGTCGCCGCCCTGATGCAGGGCCAGCCAGGCGAGGCCCCGCTCCACGGCCGCCTCGCTCCCGGCGGAACCGCCACGGTCGCGGGAGGCTTGCCCGCGTGCATCTCCCTGCCGCGCGGCGAAAGCGCCGGCCCGCCGCGGGGCCGCTGCCGTCACGGCAAGCGAGGCGGGCCGCGTTAGCGTGGCCTTGGCGTCGGTCGGCTCGATGGCCGTTGCTGCTTCGGGGATCGCGACCATGGGCGTGGCGACAGGCTCGGGCGCCTCGACCTGCAGTTCGACGGCGGGCGCTGCCGGCAGCTCCGGGGCAGCGGCTGCGGGAGCGATCGTGATCGGAGGTTCTTCCGGGTCGGGGTGCCCGGGTTCATCCGCCGGCGCCGAGGGCTCGTCGGCCAGAACGAGCACGATCGGCTTGTCGCGGCCGCGCGGGGAAGCGGGCGTGAGCACGAGTGCCAGAAGGATCAGGACGATCACGTGCGCGATCGCGCTGCCGTAGCCCGCCCGCACGGCGGGGCTGGCGATCAGCCGCTCGATCCAAGGCCGGGCTGGCGGTGCGGCGGGCATGTGGGCGACCGTTCGGATGCCGTGGGCGGTGCGGGGTGGGTAAGGATTTCCGATGCGGCAACGGCGCATGCCGTCGCCTCGCTCGCCCCACTCGAGTCATCGGTTGCGACGCGCGGGGGGCTGAAGGTGATCCGTGGTTCGTGACAGCAACCGGTCGATTGCCGGGAGCCGCGGCACATGCAAGCCCCAAGCGCGAGCGAGGGGATCCCGCGGCGGGAGCCGCGCCCCATGCAAGCCCCAAGCGCGAGCGAGGGGATCCCGCGGCGGGAGCCGCGGCGAGGTAGCCCGAGCATGGACGCTGCCGACGCTTCCGCGTCGGGGATCCCCCGGCTTCCGCCCGGGGGCTTCCATTCCCGCGCAGCGGTACCCGCTACTCTTTGAACTCTTCGTCGACGCTCTGGTTCTTGTAGATCGGGAGGTGGCGGTAATAGACCTCCAGGATCATCGTCGAGAGGGCCGTGCAGTAGAGGCGGCCTGCCGAGTGGGCACCGTGGCCGCCATCTACGCCGTCATAGAAACTGCCCGACTCGTGCCCCTCGCGCGCCTGGGCCTTGAGTAGCATGCCCTTCATCTTGTTGTTCCAGGCGATCCACATGTCGCCCTCGAAGTGGTGCATGATCTGCGTGGCGTAGTAATTAAAGTAGAGGTCCTTCGACGGCCCGAGCTTCGCGAGGTGGGCGACGCCCCTCTGCAGGCCCGGGTGATCCTTTTTCCAGCCGAGATACATCCGGCAGAGGAGGCCCACGGCGGTGGTGGCGGCACCCTTACCGGGGTCCGTGTAGCCGTAGAAGGCGCCGTCTTCTGCCTGCACGTGGTCGAGGAACTCGACGGCCTTCTTGATCACGAGCGGATTGACCTGCAGGTAGGCCATGTTGCCGCTCTTGAGGGCCATGAGCTGCCAGCCCACGGCTGATGTGTCGCCGGGCTGCTTGGGCGAATATCGCCAGCCGCCGCCGCGGGGATCCTGGGCCTCCATGATGAAGTTGAGCGCGAGTTGCGTCGGCACCTGCAGCCGCGGATCCTGCGTCATCGCATAGCATTCGGAGAGCGCGATCCCGGCGAGGCCCTGCGACAAGCCGGCGAGGAAGGCGATGCCCTGCTCGACCTGCGCCTTGTAGGGCCCTTCGCGGTGCGTATAGCCGCGGCCGAAAAATGGCAGCAGGGCCATCGCAGTGGCGGCGCAGCGGTCCTTTGCGTGACCTTCGCCGGAGTGCGAGCACTGCCCCTGACAGGATGGGCACTTCGTCAGGTCAAAACTCCATCCGCCATCCGGCATCTGATGGATCGCGATCCACTTGAGCGCCCGATCGACGGCCTGTTCGGTGTCGGCACCGCCGCCGCTGGCCGCGGCGATCTTGGAGGCATTCGCCCGGCCGCCGAATCCGCCGCCGGTGCCGCCGACGGCGCCCATGGAGGAGGCGAGGTCGGTGGCGGGTGCGGTCTCGGAACCGAAGTCGGTGAGCTCGACGGCGAGCGGTGCGGCCTCGATGGCATCGGCCGAGGCGACGACCTGGACGTCGGGCACGACCGAGACGTCGGTGGTAGGTACGACGGGCTCACTCGACTGGGGAGCATCGGAGACCGGCTGGTCGATGGGCTGCTCGGAGAACTCCTCGAACTCCTCGACCGCCTCGGCGGCGGTGGAGACGATCTCGCGAGGCTTTTCCTTTTCGGGGGTCTGCGTGACGACGAGCGCCATCGAAAGCAGCGCGACGATGTGCACGAGCATGCTGATGCCGCAGGCGATGAGCTGGTTCAGCGCACCACCACGCCGCTCGGGGGCTGCGTGCTCTTCATGGGCCTCGGCCGGCTGAGCTGCTGGCGGCGGTGACGCTGGCTTGGCTGCAGCCGCGGCTGCGGGCTTCGCTGCCGCGGCGGGCTTGGCTGGGGCCGCCGGTTTGGCCGGCGGTGCAGCCGCCTTTGCGGCCGCTGCCGGCTTCGCGGCGGGGGCGGCGGGCTTCGCGCCCGGCTTTTGCTTCGGATCGGGAACGATCTGGCTCGACATGGTGTCTCTCCCCGTGGCTCGGCAGGAAGCCTCCATCTACCTTCACAATACTATCCAATTCGCGGCCCGAAGGTGAGCGCTGGCCAGACGGGTTTTTCCCGGGTAGATTCTCCGTTCCTTCCCGGGTCCGGGCCCGAGCGGAGGGCGGCCAAGTGGTCGCCCCCGGGTCCCGCGCCGTGGAGGGGTCGCTCGCGAAAGACGTCGGACATGGCCAAGGGCAAAAGAAAACTCGAAGTGGTGCACCTCGTCTGCGAGGAGACCGGCGATCAAAATTACACGATTCGGCGGAAGTCCGGCGGCGAAAAGCTGAAGGTCAAGAAGTATTCGCCGCGGCTGCGGAAGCACACGCTGCACAACGAGAAGCGGAAGTAGCCCGGCTCGGGCCTGCACATGTCCTCTCGGCGGACGTTCGCGAGGGACATCCTGTCCCTCGCTCACTGCATGTCCGCTTCGCTTTCGGCATCCTGCCTGCGCTCGCTTCCATAGCCCGCGAGAGGGCATGTGCAGGCC
>JBILVW010000268.1:0-4551 GCA_044370205.1 Pirellulales bacterium
GCCCGACACGTTTGCGCTCGTGCCTGGCCCCGATGGCCCGTGCGGCTGGCTGGCAGAAGTGTTTGCGACCGCCGTGCTCCTGCTCGAGCGGCCAGACGGCGGCTTCCCCGACGACCGTGAGGCCCCGGGGCCGACGCTCGTTTCGACGGCGAGCCTCGAGGAAATCGCCCGCTGGTTCGGCTTCGACATCGCGGAGGCCCGATGGCGGTTTCGGGCCAATCTCGAAATCGGCGGCTGCGACGCCTTCTGGGAAGACACGCTCGCGAGCCCCGCCCGCGAGAACGTCCCGTCGCTCTTGGATCTGCCGCCCGACCTTCCGGCCGACCCCTACGCCGACCTTCCTCCGCTGGAGCCGCGCGAGTTCACGATCGGTGAGGCTCGGTTCCGGGCCACGAACGTCTGCCGGCGGTGCGTGGTGCCGAGCCGGAATAGCCGCACGGGGGTGGTGACGGCAGCATTTCGCGACGCCTTCGAGGCTCGGCGGGGCAGGGGGATGCGGGAGGACGTCGATTCAGGGCCCTGGGGCACGCTCTATCGGTTGGGAGTGAATACGCGAGCCGCGGAATCGAGCGGTGCCAGTATCGCCACCGGGATCACCGTGACGGCGCCGACGTGAGCGGCGTCACCGTGATCACGAGGTCATTCGGGGCGTCTGGCTTCACGACAGCCGACAATCCTGATCGGCCCGCCTCAGCGTGACGAGGGCTCACTCGGCGCGGGGCGGTGTGCGGGCCCTTATGGGCGTGCGGCTCGACTCCCTCGGCCACGGCGAGCTGCACCACGACGACCGTGTACTCACTAATCCGAGCGCCGGCCCGCCCCGCAGTCTGGAGCGTGAAGCGGCCATCGGGTTCGATGGCAGAGCGGGCTGGCGGACCACCGCTCCGCGGGATGAATTCGATTGTCCCAAACGTCACCGGACTGCCATCGGAAAACACCACCCGTCCGGTGACGGGCACGAGCGGCGCGACCCGGCTACAACCTCCAGCGGCTGCGGCAAGCAGCATCACGATGGCCAAGCGAAGCGGTGAAGGGGAGACGGTCACGCTGGCTGGCTCAGGGAGTGTCGGCTCGCCTCGTTCCATCGGCACGATTGCAGAGGGCGGCGAGGATCTCCGAGCCCAGGTCAGGCGAGAGCCGAACCACGCGGCCATCGGCGAAGGCAACCTGACAGCTGCCCGGATGCCAGCTGCCGAACGCCATCCATCCGGAGCCGGCCACGTCGTCGCTCGGACCGCCGCCGATCCCAACGCCTGGCCCGCCGACGCGGGTGGTGAACTGAAATTGCGATCCGTCATAGGCGGGGCCGACGTCGGGGAGAGTGCGGATGTGATCCTGCCGCGCGTGGCCCTCGCCGACGAGCAGCGTCGCCGACAGGCCGTCCTGCACGTCCTTGAGCCGCACGCGGTCTACGGGACGATTCGATTCGGGCAGCACCCTGCTGCTCACGATCGTGCCGGTACCGCGGCCCCCTTTGAAGAACTCGTCTGAGCCCGCGGACAGGTCGCCCTGGTTACCGGCGTAGTCGCTCACCGCTCCGGCGTGCACCACGACACCCGGCAGGATGCAGCCGCAGGGTGAGAGCCGCGGCGGGCCGACCGACCTCTCCGAGATCGCTGAGTCGATGGATCGCCGCGTCGGGCAGAGATAGAGCGGCACGACCTGCATCCGGGCCGCTTCGGGCAGCTCCTCGTAAGCCTTGCCATGCGGCCATTCGCCGCTCGTGCCGTGGTCGAGATAGGCGAGGATCGTCCAGAGCCATGTCGGACCCGGGGCGGGGCCGAAGCGATCGATGCCCACCATGCCCTCGCTGCGTGCTTGCGGGAGCGTGCCCCGGGCATCGGCATGCAGGCCCACGGCGAGCGCCAGCTGCCGCAGATTCGCCTGGCACGCATTGGCCCTCGCGGCCTCCCGGGCCGCCTGCACGGCAGGCACGAGCAGGGCGACGAGCATCGCGACCATGGCGACGACCACCAGGAGTTCCACGATCGTGAGCCCCTGGCGGTGGCCCGCCTGCCGCTGGCTCATGACTGGCGTCCGAGAGTCCGGAAGAGGTCGGAGATTCGCCCCGCGTTTCCGGCGGTCGCAACGGCCTTGGGCGACAGGGTCGTCTCGTTTTGCCGTGAAGACTCGGGCAGCCACTCGATCGCCATGGCCGCGACCGGCGTTCGGGCCGGAGTCGGGCGTGGTGCCGACGCCACGACGCCGCCCGCTCTCGCGCCGCCTGGAGTCGGTTTGGTCACGGGCGCGGGTGTCGGAGCGGGAGTGGGTCGCGTCACCAACGGCGGGGCCGCCGTGAGCGGCGGGCTGTACGACTCCGCCGCTGTGTAGCTCACGGTGTAGCCCATGTCGGCGAGCGCGCCGACGGTCACCCGGCTGATTCGATTGGTGCCATCGGCGAAGGGCGTCATCAGCTCGTTGCCAAAGACTGTCTCATCCCAATGGGCGCGAACACCCGCCTGCAGCGGCACCGACGTGACGGTGCTGCTGAAGATCGCGTTGAATTCACGCACCGCATTCGGGCCGGTGAACGTGTCTCCCGTGATCCATCGGCTGAACACGTTCGCTCCGGGCGTGAAGCCAAGGGCGTGTCCCATCTCGTGCGTGAGCACATCGATCAGGAACGAAGTCCCGAAGCCGATGTCGTTCGGATCGATTCCCGTGATGCCGGCGTAGGGCAGCCCCGCCCCTCCATCCCGAAATGCCGTGGGGGCGGCGTTGGCCAGCACCCCACCAGGACCCTCCGGGGCGCCGCCGAGAAGGCCCATCTGCACGACCATGTTGAAGTCGTCGATGAACAGACCATTTTGGGTGACCCCCGGTACGTCTCCGGTGATGATCCGGCTCCAGCGTGCGGCCGCCTGGTTCGCGGCATTTCGCACCGAGTCTGGCACCGGGCCGCCGGGGCCGTCTTGGAAGGTCAACACGAACTGAAACCCAGGCTGATCGATCTCGTCGTTGCGGATCGTGAAGACCGTCTCGGGGGTGCGGATCGTCGTGCCACGGGTGGCGTTGGAGACCACGAGCATGAAGGTCTCGTCTGCCTCGAGCACCAGGTCGCCGATGATCGGTACCGTCACAGTCTTCTTGTATTCAGTGGGGGCAGGAATCGAGCTGCGGTCGGGCACGAACGTGAGCGAGCCGGTGACGGCCTCATAATCGGTGCCCGCGGTCGCGGTGCCGTTCCGTGTGGCGTACTGCACCGTCACGGGCAGGAGCGGGCTGCCGGTGAGCGTCAGTTCGAAGGTGGCGTTCTTGCGGCCGTCATTGCCTTCGACGATGCTTCCGCCGGTGACCGTGAGGCTCGTGGGCACCACGTCCCAGATCCGTACGGCGGCTGAAAGCTGCTGCGAGGCCGGCCGATTCGTGGGCGTGGCGACGAGGCGGAAGGTCTCGATGCCCTCGGACAGGTTGTCGGCGTAGGTCTGGATGCTGAACGTCTTGGCCGTCTCGCCCGGGGCGAAGAGCAGCTGCACGTTGTTCCGCAGGAAGTAGTCGCGGCCGAGCGTGGCCGACTCGCTGGCGGTCGAGATGAGCACCCGCTCGGGCCGGCTCGACCGCTCCGAGAGCCGCACAGTGAAGGAGGGCGTGTCGCCCTCGAGGATCGGCTGCTGCGGCAGTTCGAGCGAAAACATCGCCGCGGGGCAGTCACGGCGTTCGAGCTGTTCGCAGCGGATGACCCTTGATCGACGGGAGCGGTAGTGTGGCATGGAAATGGGCCCTTGAGGCAATCGTTGACGGTCACGCGGCCAGTGGCGTCTAAGTGGGCGGAATTCTCACTCGGTATACCCCGGAGAACGCACCGCGGCGCGGTTTGGTTCGGTCTGTGTGGCCGAGTGAGCCCGCAGGACCCCTGCGAGAAGGTGTCGGACACCCCGGCCGGGGAGGAGCAGCGGGGGGCGGCTTGGCCGCAACTGCTTGGCATTTCACCCTGTTTGACACCCTGACAGCGAGCCGGAGAAACGCCTGTTTTCCTCAATCGGAACAATCACACTTCCCCGTCGAACCTGGAAATTCGGCCCCCCGATCGAACCGATTTGTTGCCAGCGGCGTAGAGTCCGCTTAGTCTCCTCGTGAGAGGGGAGCAGCAAACCCAAAGGCGCCCTCTTTCCATCGAGGGTATGCCGAGGCATCCCGAAGCAGGCACATTATGAAGTCGCCATCCAACCGGTCGTCCCGCGCCCTTTCCCGTTCGCTGAAGAGCCGGCTGAAGCGGCGGAATCATCGCCAGGACCTGTCGCTGGTTTCGGAGCGGCTCGAGTCGCGGGCGATGATGGCGATCTTCGCGTTCGACCGACCTGGCGGCGACACGCTGATCGCCGTCGACGGGAATGGGGGCCTGACCGACCTTTACATGCGAGGAACGCTGGGCGGCGGTGTGGAATTTGCGACCAACTCCCAGTTCTCCGTGGACTTCACGAACGACCCGCTGGATTGGACGAACTTTCCTGCCCTGAACGACAACGTGTATCAACGTGCGAATGGCAGGCCGCTCTACATCACGAATGCGACGCCAAACCAGCTGACGATTCCACTCACGGAGGCCAACGG
>JBILVW010000269.1:0-4547 GCA_044370205.1 Pirellulales bacterium
CAACTCGGCCCGCGTCACCACGCTCGACTCGCAGATCGCCTCCATCTGCCGGAAGCACCGCACCATCCGCCGCCAGGCCGAGCCCTGCCCGATCCGCTGGAGGGAATAATGGGGGCGGATTTCGGGCATCCGCAGGAGCAAAAGTTCGATCCGCGGCGGCGGCCGCAGGAGCACGAACGACGCCGCCACGCCCTCGACCCGGCCCCGCGGATGATCGGCCGTGGTCCAGGCATGGTCGGTCTCGGGCCGCATGATCACGAGGTCGCCCGCCTCGGCGTCGAATGCCTGCGATGCATCGAGGCCGACGCAATAGCCGCCGCGGGTGATCAGGATCACGGCCCACTGGTGGTGGAAGTAGCGGTCGGAATCGCCGGGCACATGAACACCGCTCGCGGAGAGGATGTCGGCGACGGCAATCTCCCCCTTGCTCGCGGGAACGAGCGTCGCGGGCTGCTGGGCGGCGGTGATGTGGCTTGTGATCGTTCCCATTGTGGAGCGGATTAATTACGTCGGTGGTGATAGCGTGGCGTTATCCCCCTGCTTCCGCAGGGGGCTTCTGGGGGATGGGGGCTTTTGGGAATGATCCAAAAGCCCCTCGCGGCAGCGAGTGGGATGACGCGATCCATCACCATCCGCGACTTCTTTCAAGCGATGAGGTCTGTCACGACCTTCCCATGCACGTCGGTGAGCCGGTAGTCGCGGCCCTGGAAGCGGTAGGTGAGCCGCTCGTGGTCGACGCCGAGCAGGTGGAGAAGCGTGGCGTTGAGATCGTGGATGTGCACCGGCTTTTCGAGGATGTTGTAGCAGTAGTCATCGGTGAGGCCGTGCACGAGCCCCGGCTTCACGCCGCCGCCGGCCATCCAGATCGAGAAGCAGCGGCCGTGATGGTCGCGGCCGTAATCCTCCACGAGGCCGCCTTGGCCGTAGACCGTGCGGCCGAACTCACCCGCCCAGACGACGAGCGTCTCGTCGAGCAGGCCGCGGGCCGCGAGGTCTTCGACGAGCGCCGCCTGCGGCTGGTCGATGTCGCGGCACTGCTTGGGGATGTTGCTCATGAGCTTGTTGTGCTGATCCCAGCCGCGGTGATAGAGCTGCACGAACCGCACGCCCCGCTCCACGAGCCGCCGTGCGAGCAGGCAATTGGCCGCGAACGTGCCGGGCTTCTTGCTCTCCGGCCCGTAACGATCGAACGTGGCCGCCGACTCGGCCGACAGATCGGTGAGCTCGGGCACCGAGGCCTGCATGCGGAAGGCCATCTCGTATTGCGCCACGCGGGAGGCGATCTCCGGATCGCCGTCGCGGGCCTGCTGCATCGAGTGCAGCCGGGAGAGGCCGTCGAGCATCGACCGCCGCAGCTGCCGCGACACACCCGGCGGGTCGGCGAGATAGAGGACGGGATCGCCGCTCGAACGCAGCTTCACGCCCTGGTGGCTCGACGGCAGGAAGCCCGCGCCCCAGAGCCGCTCGAGGAGACCTTGATTGGAATCCTCGCCGCTCCCCTGCGAGAGCATGACGACGAAGCTCGGCAGGTCATCGGCCTCCGAGCCGAGGCCGTAGCTGAGCCAGGCACCGAACGACGCCCGCCCCGGCTGCTGCGAGCCGGTCTGGAGAAACGTGATCGCGGGATCGTGGTTGATCGCCTCGGTGTGCATCGACCGTACGAGACAGAGCTTGTCGACGATCCGGCCAGTGTGCGGCAAGAGTTCGCTGATCAGCGTGCCCGATTCACCGCACGGCTTGAAGCCATACTTCGACGCGATCACGGGGAAGCTCTTCTGGCCGCTCGTCATCCCGGTGAGCCGCTGGCCATTGCGGATCGACTCGGGCAGCTCGCTGCCGTGCCGCGCAGCGAGCCCCGGCTTCGGATCGAGCAGCTCGATCTGCGAAGGGCCGCCCGACTGGAAGAGGTAGATCACCCGCTTGGCCCGCGGCGCGAAGTGGAGCGCGGGGAGCACCGCCCCCTTGGGCAGCGGAAACGCCGGGGCCGACGGCGCGGCGAGGGCATCGCGGCCGAGGAGCGAGGCAAGCGCCGCGGTCGAGGCGGCCGTCGCGCTCGTGCCAAGAAACGTCCGACGGCCAAGGAGCATCGACGATGGGTGGGGCATGAACGGCTGCGACATCGGTGCGGTCACTCCTTCGTGAGCGTCTCGTCGAGGCAGAGCAGCGTGCCGGCCACCATCGTCCAGGCGGCGAGGTCGGCCGGCTTGCCCTGATCGGCATCGGGGCCGAGCGCGAGGAACTTCTTCGCGGCGGCCTCGTCTGCCGCGAAGTGCCCGCGAAACTCCGCGAGCTTCGCGACGACCGCCGCCCGCTCGTCGGCCGCAGGCTCGCGGCCAAGCAGCAATCGATAGAGGCGATCGACCACGGCTTGATCGTTCACAGCCGTCACATCGCCGGCTGACTGCGAGAGCGCCGCATCACCGAGGCTGCGGATCGCCAGCGCCTTGGCCGCCTCGACATACGTCGGGTCGTTCATCACCACGAGCGCCTGGAGCGGTGTATTCGTGCGGGCACGGCGGACCACGCAGGTCTCGCGGTCGGGCGCGTCGAAGAGCGCCATCGAAGGGGGCGGGCAGGTCCGCTTCCAAAACGTATACATGCTGCGGCGGTGAAGCCCTTCGCCCTGGTCGGGAACGTACGCCGCCTGGTGGAGCACCGACACTTCCTCCCAGAGCCCCGCGGGCTGCCAGGGCTTCACGCTCGGGCCGCCGATCCGCTCGGCGAGCAGCCCCGAGGCGAAGAGCGCCTGATCGCGCACCGTCTCGGCCGGCAGCCGGAACCGCGGCCCCCGCGAGAGCAGCCGGTTTTCGGGATCGCGGGCAAACGACTCGGCGGGCGCCCGCGACGACTGGCCGTAGGTCGCCGAAAGCACGATCCGCCGCAGGAGCTTTCGCACGTCCCAGCCATCGCGGACGAGACTCGTGGCCAAGTGGTCGAGCAGGTTGGGATGCGTGGGGGTCGCGCCCTGCGTGCCGAAATCCTCGACCGTCTCGACGAGGCCGCGGCCGAAGAGCATCTCCCACCAGCGGTTCACCGCCACCCGCGCGGTGAGCGGATGCCGCGGATCGACGAGCCAGCGAGCAATCGCGAGACGGTTGGCCGCTCCACCCTCCGGCAGCGGCGGCAGGAAGGCGGGCACGCCGGGGGCGACGGGGTCTCGCGGGGCGTCGTATTGCCCGCGGTCGAGCACGTGTGCCTGCCGCGGCGTGGGCAGGTCGGCCATCACCATCACGTTCACCGTGCGATCCTCGATGGCGGCGATCTCCTTGGCCGTCCCCGCGTCGGGCTTTTCGCCGCCGAGCCGGTCGTTGATCGCGATGAGCGCCGCCTCGTCGGCATGGCTCCGCAGCTTCACGAACGGCCCGACAACATTGATCAGCTTGCCCTTCGCGTACTGCGGCAGCGGGTCGGGGATGCTGTTGAAGAAGGCGAAGAGCTGGAAATACTCCCGCTGCGAAATCGGATCGAACTTGTGGTCGTGGCAGCGGGCGCACTGGAGCGTGAGCCCCATGAAGGCGGTGGCCGCGGTCTGCGCGCGGTCGGCCACGTATTCCACGCGATACTCCTCGTGGATCACGCCCCCTTCGGTCGTGAGCACGTGGTTGCGGCCGAAGCCGGTGGCGATCCGCTGGGCCTGCGTCGGCTCGGGCAGGAGGTCGCCCGCGAGCTGCTCGATGACGAACTGGTCGAACGGCATGTTGCGGGCGAAGGCATTGATCACCCAGTCACGCCACGGCCACTGCGTCCGCTCCTCGTCGTTGTTGTAGCCATTGGTGTCGGCGTAGCGGGCGACGTCGAGCCAGTGCATCGCCATCTTCTCGGCATGCCGCGGCGAGGCGAGCAGCCGATCGACCACCCGCTCTCGGGCGTTGGCTGATCCATCGGCCAGAAACGCCGCATGCTCTTCGGGCGTCGGCGGCAGTCCGGTGAGATCGAGCGACACACGCCGCAGCCAGGTGGCACGGTCGGCCGGCGGCGCGGGTTCGACCCGCTCGCGGGAGAGTTTGTCGAGCACGAAGTGATCGAGCGGATCGGTGGGCCACGACGCGAGCTTGGCGGGCGGCTGCGGCGGCGCGGGATCGCCCACCCGCTCGAACGACCAGTGCGGGGCGTAGGGGGCGTTGGCGTCGATCCATTCCCGCAGGAGTTTTTTCTGCTCCGCCGTGAGCGGCTTCTTGAACTCGGGGGGCGGCATGACGAGGTCGGGATCGGTCGACTCGATCCGAGCGACCAGTTCGCTCTCGGCGATGGAGCCGGGCACGATCGCCCGCGTGCCCGACGCCAGTTCGGCGAGGGCGGCGGGGCGTTCGTCGAGCCGCAGGTCAGCCTGCCGCGAATGCGGGTCGCGGCCGTGGCAGTTGTAGCAGTGGACCGCGAGGATCGGCCGGATGTCGCGGGAGAAGTCGACGGCCCGGGCAGAATCCGCCACGAGGGCCGCCGCGATCACAACCGCGAAGGCGGGCATCCGGTGGGTGATGACTGGATTTAGGTGCACGCTGCGGGCCTCCAAGCCAATAGTATAGATCGAACGTATTGGCCGTGGCCAT